>CAZWMF010000072.1:0-10190 GCA_964634535.1 uncultured Opitutaceae bacterium
CTCCGGATTCGGGCAGTCGATCACCTTCGGATCGACCGACGTGCGCACGGCCTCGACCACCGATTTGCCCGAGCCCTTGGTCGCCAGATCGATCGCGCACGCCCGGTCCCAGTCGAGCACGATGCCGGCCTTTTGGGCGGCGACCAGGGCCTGGACGGTGGGCACGACGTTGCCGCCGGCCTTATAGTGGGCCCAGACCTTGTCGGTGGGCAGGGCGATGCCCGCCTTGGCCGCGGTGATGCGCGCGTCCACGACGAGGTTGTAGGGCACCCCGGCCAGCCGCATCCCGGCCAGATTGAGCACGCTGACCGGCGCGCCATTGACCATGGCCTTCACCCACGTGCCGATAAAGGCGAGGAAGAGGCCGAGGAAGATCAGGCCGATGATGACGGCGACGATGATGAGAACGACGATGAAGGTATCGGGCATGGCGAGGAGGCGGGTTCAGGGTTTTGACGGATTGACGGGCGGCGGAAAAGCGAGGCTGACCGGCACGGCCGGAGCCACGATCAGACGAAACTGGTCGGCGCCCACCACCCGCAAGTCGGTGCCCACCGGCACATGGCCGGTCTGGCAAAAGGCTTCGTAGCGGACGCCGTCGACCAGGATATAGCCGCTCGGCGCGAGCGTGGTGACCGCCGTGGCCGACTTGCCGATCGCCGCCGCTGGCGCCGCGACCGACGGCTTCCCGGAAGTCGAGTGGGCCACCAGCCCTCGGCCCCAGCGAGTGCGCGGAAACACGACCAGTTCGAAGTACACGGCGCCGATCAGCAGGAGGCCGGAGGCCGCCCCGGCCACGAGCGCGGCAGTGCCGCCGAAGTGGACGTATACGAGAGCCACCGCCACCGTCATCACGACCGCCCCGCCGGCCGCCAGTATGAGGCTTGCCACGAAGACATCGATCGCCAACAGGGCCACACCGGCAAAGAACAGGATAAGGATGAGCGCCATGGTCAGGCCTTTTCCTCGGCTTCGACCAGCAATCCAAAATCCGTCCGGCCGCGCACCACGATCCGGGCGCCGGCGTCGACGGCCCCGACCGGCACGGTGGCCTCGTAGCGCCGGCCGGCCAACTCGACTTGGCCCGACGGCCGCAACGCGGTGGCGGCCACGCCGACCGATCCGATCAGTTCGTCCAGCCGCCGGGCTTCGCCCGGAGCGGAACCGGCGGTTTGCGCGGAGCCGCCGATCGTCGCCTGCGCGATGATCCGGTCCCAAATCCAGCCGTGCGGCAGAAAGCGCAACAGGGCCGCGCCCAGCACCGCCGCCAGCCCGAGACCCAGACCCAGATTGATCAGCGGCCGCACAAACGCATCGGCGTTCCAGGCCACGCCGATCGGCTCGTTCGGCCAGAGATCGGCCATGCTCCACACGATCGATCCGATCATGAGCCCGGCTCCGGCCGCACCCAAAAAGCCGGCGCTGTGCCAAAAGAGCAGCTCCAACGCCACCAGCACGGCACCCAGCGCGAAGACGATGATGGGCTCATGCCCGGACAAGCCGGCTACGAAGCTGCTGAAGAAAACCACCGCCAGCAGCCCGATGCCGACGGAGCCGAACAGACCGAAGCTCGACGTCTTGAATGCGATGAACAGCGCCAGGATGCCGAGGCCCAGGAGGACGGGAGCGGCTTCGTTGAGCACAACCGCCAGCTTTTCCGACCAGGTGACCCGGAGGGTCTCCGCCGAAAAGTTTCCCGCACCGAACTTCTGGGCGAGCAAGTCGTCCGTGTCCCGGGCGATCCCGGCGGCGAGCAGGGGGCGGGGCGGATGGCCGTAGGGCTTCATCGCCTCGGCGGCGGTCAGCGAGAGCAGATGCCCTTTGGAGTTGAGCACGGTTCCGTCGATCGCCAAATCGGTGTCGGCATCGATCATCGCCGATATCACTTCTCCGCGGTGCGGTTTGCCCTCGGAAATCGCCCGCATGCGCGCGGTCAGGTAGCTCACGAGCTTTTCCTTCATCGTCGGATCGATATCCTGCCCGGTGGAGGACACCGGGGCGGCCGCCCCCATGACCCCCTTGGGCGCAAACCAAATCTCGTCGGTCACACCCGCCGTGATGGCGCCGGCCGACATGGCCTCGTCGTCCACGTAGGCCACGGTCTTGCCGGAAAACTTCTCCAAGGCCTCCATCATGTTTAGCGTGACGTCCAGCGCCCCCCCGGGGGTCTGGAGGTCGAGGATCACGAGATCGGCGTGTTCGGCCTCGGCCTGCTTCAAGCCCCGGCGCAGGATATAGAGGGTCGGTTCGGCGATCGCGTCACGGATCGGAATGATGACCGCCCGGCCCGGGGCCGGCTGGTTCGCCACCGCCGGCGCGCCAGGGACCCACGGGGCGATCGCTCCGACCGCGATAAACAGGACGGCGCACCACCGGCGCGCGCCCTGAACTCGGGCCCCGCTCAGCACAAGGGAAGACGACACATCCGCGATCCTGGCGCAAAACGCGGCTCTGGCAAAATTAAAACTTTCGCCTTTCGCCGAGGCGGTTGGGGCGGTTAACCTGTCGCCAGCATAAAACCGGTGAAGACGACGCCATATTCCCGAACGAGAACGGCCGCAGGTGCGCCCACAATTGGGTGAAAACACGTTAACTCGCTCATCGCCATGGAACGCATCGTCTACCAGGGCCAAACGCTCGCCCGCTGGCGGGTCGGCCCCTCCACGTTTCTCGCCTGGCCCGAAAAGGGCGCCCGGCTGCTGAACTGGAACGTGACCCTGGGCGACGGTTCGATTCGCGACGTCGTCTATTGGCCCGACAACGCCGTCCTGGATCCGATCGCCAAGGTCCGCGGGGGCAATCCCATTTTGTTTCCGTTTGCCGGTCGAACCTTCGACCAGGGGGAGATAAATTTCTGGAAGGATCCGCACGGGGTGCGCCGGCCCATGCCGATGCACGGATTGGCCCGCCAAGGAGACTTCGAATTGGTCCGCGCCGACGCCCGCGGCTTCACCGCCCGGTTTCTGCCCGGCGAGGCGGCCCGGGAAGCCTACCCGTTCAAGTACGAGTTCACCGTCGCCTATCGATTCGAACCGACGATGCTGGCCTGCGAGTTCAAGCTCGCCAATCTCGGTCCCGAACCCCTGCCCTGGAGCGCCGGCCACCATTTTTATTTCACGCTGCCCTGGACCGCCGGTACCCGGCGCTCTGACTACGCGATTCGCATCCCCGCCGCCCGGCGCACCCGCCAAGATGCCACCGGCGGCTTGGTTCCGGCCCCCGCCCTGCAGGTCGATGAGAATCTCGCCAATCCCGATCTCATCGACACCCAACATCTCGGACTGCGCTCTTCGGAGATCGTCTTTGGCGAAAAGGGCCGACCGGGCGACGTCGTCCTGCGTCTGGGCACGCACAAGATACCGCCCGCCGAGGCCACGGTGGTCACCTGGGCCGAGTCCGACGCCGCACCCTATTACTGCGTCGAGCCGTGGATGGGACCGCCCAATGCCTGGGGAAACCAAACCGGCCTCCAGTGGGTTCAACCTCGGTCGAGCGGATCATTCGACGTCAGCGTCTCGATCGTGTAAGCTGCGCCATGCTCGCTTTCCTCGGCTTTGGCGACACCGAGATCTTGCTGATCATGGTGGCCATCCTTATCTTCTTTGGCGGCAAGCGGATGCCAGAACTTGCCCGCGGGCTCGGCAAGGCGCTGCGCGAGTTTCGCAAGGCCACCGGAGACGTGGAGCGCGAATTCCGACGCGTGATGGACGAAGCCGAACATCCCGTGGCGACGGTCTTTAGAGATGAACTGCCCGCTCCGGCCAAGTCCCGGCTGTTCACGCCGCCCACGATTGCGCTGCCGAGCAGCCTGCCCGCCGCCATATCCGCGCCCGTGTCGCCCGCCCGGCCCCCGGCGCCGACACCGATAAAACCGCCAGACTCCGAAACCCATCGGTTCCGGACCGAGCCGGACTCCGAGTTTCATTCCGATATCTGACTCCATCGGGTGGGCAGCCGGCGGATCCAACGGAACCTCTGCCCGCTTCTCCCTGGGCGCCTGGACCGAGTCGCGCTCGGCAAAAAATACGAGGCCCGGATTTCTCCGGGCCTCGGTTTAGAACTGACGGAAAGACCGGCTGATGATCCTTAGAAGATCGAGCGCAGCGCGCGCTTCAGGGCGGGGCCATACTCCAGGCCAGCGATGGCCAGGAGAAATAGCACCGTCCCGGCGCCGATTGCGGCATCCGGTTTAACCTTTATCGGGATCACAAAAGAAAGCGCGATTACGGCAAAGGCGATTACGCCGGGGATCACCGTAGTCTTGAGGTTCGGTTCATTATTCATGTTGGTTCCTTGTGTTGTGCGTTTGGTTGCCCCCCGACTGGAGGGAACGCCGCTAGAGTACACGAACCAAACAATAGTTGAAGTGGATTATAACTATAATAGTGATAGTTTATACCTATGGAACTACAACAATTCCGCAGCCTCCTGGCGGTCGCTGAAACCGGGAATTTCACCCGGGCAGCCGACCAGCTAAACATTTCTCAACCGTCTCTAAGTCAACAGGTAATTAACTTGGAGCGCGAACTCGGTCACAAGCTTTTCCACCGGCTGGGACGCAAGGCCGTGCCGACGGAAGCCGGCAAGGTTCTCCTGCTTCGGGCGCGCCGGATCCTGTTCGAAGTTGAAAATGCGGCCAAGGAACTCGGAGACACGACCACCCTTGACCGGCGCATCCAGGTCGGCGCGATTCCCACCCTGGCGCCCTACCTCTTGCCATCTCTTATCACGATGACCAAGAAGCAATTCCCCAACGTCCAAATCGAAATCATGGAGGATTTCCGCAGCGACCTGGTCCGCGCGGTAATCGATGGCGACTTGGATCTGGCCCTCGTCTCCTTGCCGGTCGACGACACCCGAATCCATGCGGAGTCGCTATGGAAAGAACCTCTCCTGCTGGCACTTGGGAAGGATCATCCGCTTGCCGGTCGCGAGCACGTCAGCGTGGCCGACTTGGCCGACCAGACTTTCGCCCTGTTGGGAACGTCGAGCTCGTTGGCCGCTCAGGTCAAAAGCTTCTGCGGCAGCCACAACATCGAGCCGCAGATCGCCTTTCATTGCGCCCAAGTGGCCACCGTCAAGGCCCTCGTGGCGCTTGGAGTGGGCATATCCATCCTGCCCTTGTCCACGCAGGCGCCGCGCGACGCCGGTTCGATCGTCTATGTTCCCCTGGCCGATTCGGAACCGTTTCGCGAGATCGGCGTCGTCCGCCACGTATTGCGCTACCAAAGCCGGGGCGCCGAGCAATTTCTGACCGTGGTTCGCGAATGGGCCCGCAACTTCAACCCCGCCGGCCGAAAGTAGGGTTTGCGGCCGCGCCGGAAGGCGAACACATTCCGGTCAACCTAGGAGGCACCATGATCGACATGATTAAGAAAACGATGCTGGCGGGTGTGGGCGCAGCCATCGTGACCAAAGACAAGGTAGAACAAGCGCTTGGCGAATTCGTAAAGGACGGCAAGGTTTCCGCCGGCGACGCGCGCGTAATCGCCGATAAGATCGCCGAACAAGGGCGCAAGGAATTCGACGAGCTCTGCGCGACGCTCGGCTCCAAATTGAGGGATACGGCGGCGCAGAGCGACGAGGCCAGTCGGGCCCGGCTGGCGGCACTCGAGGCGCGCGTGCGCGTGCTCGAGGAGAGGCTGGCGCCGCCCGCCACGCGCGCCGGGGAACCGTGACGCCTTTCAATCTCCTCAGCCACGCCGTCCGGGCGAAGGAGATTGTCGCCGTTCTCGCGCGGCACGGCTTCTCGGAATTCATTGACCAGCTCGACCTGCCGGCCGGCATCCGGGATCGGCTGGTCCGGGCGCCCCTGCACGAGCGCAATATCTGGGTGCGGGTCCGGCTCGCCCTGGAGGATTTGGGCCCGACCTTCGTCAAATTCGGGCAGTTGATGAGCATGCGGCCCGACGCCTTTCCGGCCGCGCTCATTCTCGAGCTGCGCAAGCTCCAGGATGATGTGCGACCCGTGCCGTTTGCCCAAATCCGGCCCGCCCTCGTCGACGAGCTGCCGGCGCCGCTCGAGGAGATATTTTCGGAATTCGACGAGAAGCCGGTCGCCTCGGCCTCGCTGGCTCAGGTCTACGCGGCCCGGTTGCGCGCCGACGGACGCCAGGTCGCGGTCAAGGTCCAGCGGCCAAATATCGCCCGAACGATCGAAATCGACCTGGAGTTCCTCGTCTGGCTGGGCCAGCAATTGAACAATCGCGTCGCCGCCCTGCGCCCCTACGACCTGCCCTCCGTCCTGGGGGAGGTCCGCGACGGCATTCGGCGCGAACTCGACTTCAGCGGCGAGGCGCGCAACCAGCAGTACTTCAACACGCTCAATCCGTACCCCGACCGGGTGTTCGCTCCGGCTGTCATTCCCGAACTCGTCGGTCCGCGGGTCATCGTCATGGACTACGTCGCGGGCTCACCGGTCGGGCGCGCCGCGCTGCCGCCGGAGCTCGCCCGGCTGCTCGCGGCGAGCGGCGCCCGGTCGCTCGTCCATCAGATCTTCGTCGCGGGATTCTTCCACGCCGATCCGCACGCCGGCAACGTGCTCGTGACGCCGGACGGCCGCCTCTGCCTGCTCGATTGGGGCCTGGCCGGCCACCTCACCCGGCGGCTGCGCCACGCCATGGCCGATTTCTGGATGGCCGCCGTCGAGCAGGACCCCGAGCGCATCGTCCAGATCGCGATGGGCTTCGCCCCGACCGACGCCAAGATGGACCAGCGGGTCATGGAGAAGGAGGTCACCCTGGCCTTGCGCGAGGAGCTCAACTTCTCGATCGGCCGCCAGGAGATCGGGCGGGCCATGCTCAAGCTTCTCTTCATTTTTGGCCAGCGGGGCATCCTATTGTCCCGCGACTACGGCCTGATGGCGAAGGCGATCCTCGCCATCGAGGAAATCGGCCGCACGCTCGATCCGGCCTTCGACCTGCGGCCGCACGCCGAGCCCGTCCTGCGCGAGGTCTTCAAGGCCCGCAACAGCCCGCGCGCCGTGACGCGCCAAGTGCGCGACTTCCTGCGTTCGACCGTCACCGGCCTGCACGACCTGCCCGATGAGATCCACCGGCTGATCCGCCGATTGGAAAACGATGATCTGACGGTTAATTTCCAGCATCGCGGCCTGGAGGACCTGGACGACGGCGTGCGCACGGCCGCCAACCGCCTGACCGTGGGCATCATCATCGCCGCCCTGATCATCGGCTCGTCCCACCTGGTCAGCACCGGCAATCCACCGCGCCACTTCAACGCCCCGACCCTGGGCATCGTCGGTTTCGTCCTGTCCGCCGTGCTGGGCCTGTACGTGGTCTGGGACATCATCCGTCACGGCCGGCATAAATAGCCCCAATAACAAGGCGGGGCCGCTTGCGCGGCCCCGCCAGGTCCAGCTTCAACTTAACAATTCCGCGGATTTAAACCCACGCGAATTGCCAGATAACTGACCCAGGTTATGCGGTTTGGTTCCTGAGCCGACACGACGACTCGACAATGAAATCGCTCCGGATTTGCCAAACCCGGTTTGGCTCGGATATATGCCTGGCCCATGCCACCTTCCGCCGGCAGCGAGCGATCCCCTGAACCCGCGATTCCGGCGACGGTCGTCGCCGCTCCCGCCCGCATCACCGACCTTGAGATCAAGGATGCCCAGCTGATCTTCGGCGCCATCTGGCACGATCTGGAGTCCGACCTCGGACGCGAGAACCTCCGCTTCCCCAAGGAGATCATCCTCTTGGGCGGCGCCCCGGGCGCGGGCAAGGGCACGCAAACGGCGTTCATCGCCCAGGTGCGCGGACTGACCTGCGGACCCATCGTGATCAGCGCCTTGCTCGATTCGCCCGAGGCCAAGCGGCTCAAGGACGCCGGGAGCATGGTCGGCGACCGGGAAGTGATCGGCCTCTTGTTTCGCCGGCTGCTCCGGCCGGAGTATCGCGACGGCGTCATCCTGGACGGCTTCCCGCGCACCTCCGTTCAAGTCGAGTGCTTGAAGCTGCTCGTCGACAAGATGAACCATCTGCGGCAGGAGTTTTACAACGGGCCGCTCGGCCTGCACTTCCGCAAACCGACGATCCACATCATGGTGCTCTTCGTCGAGGAGAAGACCAGCGTGGAGCGCCAGCTTCGCCGCGGACAATTGATCCGCGTCCACAACGAGGACGTGCGGCGAACCGGCGTCGGCGAATTGCAGGAGGAGCGGCCCACCGACTTCGACGCGGCCCTGGCCCAGCGGCGCTACCGCGTATTCAAGGAGCAAACCTGGCAGGCGCTCCAGGATCTGAAGGAGATCTTCCACTACCATTTCGTCAACGCCCAGGGTCCCATCGAGGAAGTCGAGCAGAACATTATCAAGGAGCTCGAATACCAGAGCACGCTGGAATTAGACCCACGAACAGTGGATCGACTGCGGGTCGTTCCCGTGGCCAGCGAAATTGTCGTTCACGCCCGCCAGGAACTCGTCAAGCGCTTGGACAGCTATGAATTGGAGAACACCGAACTCTTCCGGCGGGTGGTCACATTCATCGAGGAAAAAGTCGTTCCCATCGTGCTCCGCCATGCGATCTCGGGCGTCGCGCTCGTGAACACCGAGGATCCGGTCCTCGATTCCCCCCTCGCTCTCGCCATGTTGATCGACGTATTTTCGGAGCGGGGTTACCACGCGGTGGTGGATCTGCACCGGATCGAAATCCCCGAATCGGTCGACCTCGGCACCGGAACCATCCGCTGCCGGACCAAGAAAGTGTACCGCATCCAGATTCGCTTCCGCGGCTCCGAGATCCGCCGCGGGGACGCGCAGGGCTTGCCCCTGGGATGACGCGGTTGAGCCGTTGACCCGGTTCGAGTTGAGCATGGGCACCTCTTCCCGACTCGTGCTGTGCGCGTTCGCCGCGGGCTGGTTGGCGCTCGTACCGGTGCGCGCCGTCTCCTGGGACCCCGTGCCCGCCGCTGATCTCGCCCCGGGCACCGCGTCCATCGAGGCCGAGGCGCCGGCGGAGGCCATCTTTCGGCGCATCGCCGTCGACGATTCCGATTTTCCACAGACTCGGCGCGTCCAGGAATATGACCGGTTCAAGATTTTCGATCCCGCCAAGGCTATCCACCTGACGCGGGTCGCCCAGTTTTCCATCACCGCCAACGGCCAGACGGCGGTGGGCGACGTTCGGATCGCCGCGCGCCTGACGAATCCGGATGGTACCGTTCACCTATTCGGCCGCGAATCCCTGCAGGTTCGGCCGATCGTGCGCAACGCCGCCGAACAATCCTGGCTGACCCGGCTACTGGGCGCCGGCGGGCTGGAAGTGAACGAAACCTTCCTCGCCATCAGCGGAATCGAAACGGGGGCGGTATTGGATATCCAGACCTCCCACGTGGAAAACTCGCCGCAGACCTCTTACATCATGGCCCTGCAGCAGGAAGGCGTGCCCGCCCGCCAGCTCAACCTTCGCTACCGCACCTGCACGGCCACCGACGAGTGGAACCTGCACGAATTCACCCTGAACAGCACCGTGGGCTCCGCCGCGGTGACGAGCGACCATGGGGTACGGATCATCTCACTCCAAGCGCACGATCTTCCCGGTCTTTACCGCGAGCCGTTCTCGGGACCGACGTCCAATTACGCCCTCACCTTCGTGATGGCCTACACTCCGGCGCATTCCCGACTGCTCGTCCGCCATGGCGGCGACGAGCACGTCGAGATCGACCCCAAGACGGCGCCCTGGGGCCTCTACGCGAGCCGAATCTATTTTCTGGAGAAAGACCGGACTTGGCCCACCCGCCGCATTCGCGAACTGGCGGCTTCGCTCACGGCCGGGTCCGGGACCGAGCCGACGAAGGCCGCCGCAATCCACCGCTATGTCCAGGAGTTGCACCAACGCTTTCTCCACCGGCCCAAACCGGCGTCCGGCCTCGGGCAGGCCGACCCCGTGGAATCGCTCGACGATATCCTGGATTTCGAACGCTTACCCCACCTCGGGCTCGACGACTTGGATTTTCTTTGGCTGGCGATCGCGCTCTTCCGGTCCGCCGGTTGGGAGACCCAGGCGGTCATGTTGCCGAACCGCAACCGCCTGCCCTTCGACCCGCGCATCGTCGCGGACCTCTTCCTGCCCACCCTCGCGGCGCGCGTGCGCTTGGCCGGCCAGTGGTATTACTCCGACGCGGCCGGAACCAACCGCGACCCGTGTCGACAATCGGCGCTATGAGCGCAA
>CAZWMF010000072.1:10200-11332 GCA_964634535.1 uncultured Opitutaceae bacterium
CAACCGATCCGCCTTTAACGAACTGCCGTGGGAGGCGGAAGGCGCGTACGGCCTGGCCGCCGCCGCCGGCACCCAGGACTTGTTTCAAGTTCCCCGCCGACCGGCGTCGGACTCGCGCATCGCCAATGCCGGATCATTCGGTCTCGATGCGAACGGCACGCTGACGGGCGAAGCCTCGCGCCGCTACACCGGCCATAGCGCCTTTGCCATCCGCAGCCGACTGCGACGGATGAATCCGCAGCGGCGCACGCGCGCCCTGCACGATCTGTTGGAAACGGAATTGCGGCCGGCCCGAGTCGCGATCCACGCGATCACCGGCGTGGATGACCCCAGCGTGGCCCTGCAGGTGAGCTACTCTGTGACTTGGACCGACTTCGCCCTGCGCACCAAGAACCGGCTGATTTTTCGCCCGGCGGTGTTCCGAGCCAATGCCCGCTCGCCCTTTCCCGATTCGGCCCGCCACTACGACTTCGATTTTCCCTACAATTGGAGCGAGACCGACCGGGTGGTGCTGACGCCGCCGGCGGGCTTTACGCTCGAAAGCCCGAAGGCCCCGCCGTCCCTGCCCGGCGACCTGCTCAGCTATCGGGTGGCCATTGCGCGCGAAGTGGCCAGTGGCAAAATCCATTGCGACCGGGACTTCTCGTCCAGCGTCTCCTCGCCGCCGGCGAGCGCCGGCCCCGCGCTCAAGCGCTGGTACGACGATGTGACCGCATCCGACCAGTTCGAATTGGTGCTGCGTCGGAGCCAGCCGGACGCCAACCCGGCACCGGAAGCGGCGCCATGAGGGGACTTGCTCTATGGGCCGCGCTCGGGCTCGCCGCGACCGCCCGCGCCGGCGCCCCGGATTGGGCGCTGGAGGCCGCGCGGGAACCGGTGCCCCCGTCGACGGAAATCGCCATGGTCGTCAACCACATCCGCGTGACCTACGTGGATCTGGATCGAACCCGCCGGTTGATTCAATGCGCGTACAAACTCAACGCCGTCGAAGCCCGGGGGCGGGCGCGGTGGAGTCTGCCCTACAACGCGGACATCACGCATATCCTGTCGGCCCGCGCCTGGATCATCTCGCCCGACGGAATTCGAGCCAAGGCCTATCGCCGGGCGGACTTCATCGACGTTACCCGGCCAG
>CAZWMF010000073.1:0-11202 GCA_964634535.1 uncultured Opitutaceae bacterium
GTCGGGCCGGGCGAGCATGTCTTCGAACTCGGGCTCACCGGCTCCGACTGGGCCGGCGAACACGCCCATCCGGTCGCCTGGCGGCTGGATCTGCTCGATGCCGGCGGCCACGAACTCGCCTGGCAGCAAAGTTTCCTCTGGGAAAAGGGCTGATTGAGTTCGGCGTGGTCACCGTGGCGGCCTCTCGGCATGGCGGACCGGCTGAGCCCGGCCGTCCTGGCGGAGATTCTTGACGGCGGCCAGGCGTTCCGGTGGCACCGGCGCCCGGACGGCTCCTGGGTGGGCGCCTGGGGTCCCTGGATCGCCGGGCTGCGCCTCACGGCCGAAGGCGAAATGGAGTGGTCGGCCCCCGGGGATCGAGCGGCGGCCACGGAAGGAGCCCTGCGTCGGTACCTGGACGCCGACCGACCGGCGCAGGTCTCTGCCGACGCCCTGCCGTGGCGCAGCGACGCGCATCTGCAGCGGGCGATCGAGCAGTTTCCCGGCCTGCGCGTGTTGCGCCAACCCTTTGCCGAGACCCTGCTGGGCTTCCTCTGCAGCGCCGCCAAGCGCATCGTCCAAATTCGGCAGATGAACGCGGCTCTCGCCGCGGGCCACGGCGCGCCGTTTGCCGCCGGCCCCCCAATCGAAAACCTGCCCGCGGCCGATCTAAGCCGGCGCCTCCCGACCTGGGAGGCGCTCGCCCTGGCCTCGGAAGCGTCGCTACTCAGCTGCAAACTGGGCTTCCGCGCGCGCCACATCCGGCGCACGGCCGAATTCCTCGCGGACCGGCCCGGCTGGCTCGAGGAAACCGAAGCGCTGCCCTACGCCGACGCCAAAGTGCGCCTCCTGGAACTGCCCGGCGTCGGCGAAAAGGTGGCCGACTGCGTCCTGCTCTTCGGGGCCAACCGCCTCGAGGCCTTCCCGGTCGACGTCTGGATCCTGGGGGCGATGGCCCGCCGCTATGGCCTGGCCGGCTGGACCGCCCCCCAAGTCGCGCAATTTGGCCGCGTCCACTTCGGCGCCCAGGCCGGCCTGGCCCAGCAGTACCTCTTCGCCTGGGAACGGCACGCGGCGCTGTCCGCTTGAAAGCGTTCGGCAATCCCCGCAGGCTCCACCTTTCACCCGCCCATGCGCGTCACCATCGTCATCCCCTGTTATAACGAATCGCGGACCATCCGCACCCTCGTCGACCGAGTGCGAGCCGCGCCGATCGCGGACCGGGAGATCATCATCGTGGACGACGGCTCGACCGACGGCACCCGCGATCTCCTGCGCACGCAGGTCACCCCCCTGGTCGACCGCATCATCTATCACGACGTCAACCGCGGCAAGGGGGCGGCCCTGCGCACCGGATTCGCCGCCGCCAGCGGCGAAGTCGTCATCCCGCAGGACGCGGATCTCGAGTACGATCCGCAGGAGTATCCCAGCCTGCTCAAACCCATCGAGGACGGCCGGGCCGACGTGGTCTTCGGGTCGCGATTCATGGGCGGCCAGCCCCACCGCGTCCTCTATTTTTGGCATATGGTCGCCAACAAGGGGCTCACCCTGCTCTCGAACATGGCCACCAACCTCAACCTCACCGACATGGAAACCTGCTACAAGGTGTTCCGTCGCGAGGTGCTGCAGAAAATTCACATCGATGAGGACCGGTTCGGCTTCGAACCCGAAATCACCGCCAAAGTGGCGCGCCTGGGCGTGCCGATCTACGAGGTGGGCATCAGCTATTCCGGGCGGACCTATGCCGAGGGCAAGAAGATCGGATGGCGGGACGGCTTCCGCGCCCTCTGGGCCATCGTCAAATACAATCTCTTCCGCTAGCGTCTGGCCGGGCCGGACTTCAGGGCCGGGCCGGCGCCGTCGCTGCGGCCTCCGGGGTCGGATTGGCCCGTTCCTGCCGGGCCTGCCGAATCTTCTGCAGCGCCGGAATCGCCATGACCAGGAGCAGCGCGATGATCAGCAGGAGGATAATGACCTCGACGAGGGTGAAACCGCCCGCGATCCGGAACTTTCTCATGGGCCAGTGGTAGGCCGGAGGCCGGGGCCGGGCAAGGCATTTTCCCCGCGGGAATGCCCGGCAAAAGAATTTCCGAACATATTTCGAGATTGAACATCCAAACAGCAACTGATCCGTCTATCCTTCCGATGCTGTTTCCCGTCAAAATCCCTCCCACCCGGCGCCACTGGGGCCCGATGCTCGCCCTCGCCGTCTGCGGTTTATTGTCGGCGCGGGCCTCGGCGTCGATTCTCGTCCTGTCCAACGGCGACCGGCTGACGGGCAAGGTCCTCAAGCACGAGCACGGCAAGATCACCTTTCACTCCGACGTGCTGGGCGACGTGATCGTCGCGGACACGGCGGCCACCGTCGTCGAGCCGCCAGCCTCGCCCACCCCGGTCGAGAGCATGACCGGCCTGCCGCCCCAATCGGCCAAACCGGCGCCCACGCCGGCCGTCGTCCAGGCCAAGCTCGCCAATCCGGGTTCGAAGGCCCATCCGGCCGCGGTCGCCTCGCCGGTCACGCCCTGGACCGGCAAGGTGGAACTGGGCTACGACAACCAATTGACCAACGAGCGGGTGATCAACGGCACCGGAGCCGTCGAACTCGACCGCACGGTGTACTCGAACGAATACCTGCTCAAGGCCCGCTATCTTTACGGCAAGAGCGACGGACTCGACACCACCGACCAGCAGGACGCGGAGGGCCGCCTGCGCCATAATCTCTCGGACCGGCTCTTCGTCCAATCCGACTCGACGGAGAGTTCGGACAAGATTCGCCAGATCAATTTCGAGGGCTCGGAAAACGTCGGCATCGGCCTCAAGGTTTACAAAAACCTCCGGGAGACGGTCGACGTCGGCGTCGGGGCGACCGGCCAGTATTTGAATGCCGCCGGCATTCAGCCGGGAGTCGACTACCTCGGCAATCTCTTCCAGGATTTCACGTACAAGATCAACGGCACCTACACGTTCATCGAGGACGCGTCGGTCAAGGCTTCGCCCGAACAGCGCGCCAGTTACGGTTATCTTTCCAATCAGGTCCTGGTGAGCGGCAACGAACGCGATTACGCCTACCAGATTCACACCACCCTGCAGGGAAAAATCAGCCAGCACCTCTCGATCAACCTGCACTGGGAATATGGATTCGACAATTTGGTCCTCGACCCGACCGCCCGGGGCGAGGAGCGCATCACCACGACCCTGGGTTACGGATTCTGATCGGGCCCGATCCCGGCCAGCCGGTCAAAGACCGTAATCGAGGATGACTTCGCGCCCGGTGCGGGACGATTCGTAGATTGCGTCGATCACCAGATTGTTGGCCAAGCCCGATTCCGCGTCCGACTGCGGCTTGGCGCCGTTGCGGATGCAGTCCAGGAAATGCCGGGCGATCCGCACGCGCGGGCCCTCGTCCGTGGCCGGCGGGCTTACCGCAACGTCCATGGGCCGGTCGAAGTGTTCGGCCAGGAGCGTCGCCCGGTTGCCCCGCAGGGTGGCGCCGCCTTCGGCGCCCATCAAATGGACGAACGGCTGGTTGTCCGTGTCCATGTTCACGGCCCAGCTCACCTCCATGGACAACGTGGACCCGTCCTCCAACCGGATGAGCGCTGTCGCCAGGTCCTCGACATCGAAGACGCCATTCCAATCCGGCCGCCCCCAATCGCCGATGCCGCGCTTGCGCGGACCGAACTTGGCGTAGACCGACCCATAGACCGCGGTCGGCTTGGGGTTGCCCATCAGCCAAAGGGCCAGGTCGAGCATATGCACGCCGATGTCGACGAGCGGTCCCCCGCCGGATTGGTCCGCGCGGGTGAACCAGGTGCCCCATCCCGGTATGCCCTTGCGCCGCCACCAGCCGGTCTTGGCGTTGTAGATCCGGCCGAAGGCGCCCTTGGCGACCTGCTCCTTGACGGCCAAGGCCCCGGTCTCCCAGCGCATCTGATGGCCGACCAGCAGCACCCGCCCGGTCTCGCGCTGCGCACGCACGATCGCCTTGGCCGCCCGGCTGTTGATCGCCATCGGCTTCTCGACGAAGACGTGCTTGCCCTCGCGCAGCGCCGCCACCGCCAACACGTCGTGATGGAGGTTGGGCACGCCGATGACCACGGCGTCCAGGGTCCGATCGGCCACCAGGTCCTCCGCATGCGCGTACACCCGCGCGGCCGAGTAAAGTTGCGCCGCGGCCGCGGCCACGGCCGGAGAGGCGTCGGCCACCGCCGCGAGTTCCACGCCCGGCAGCTGGCCAAAACAATCCATATGGATCCGGCCGATCGTGCCGGCGCCGATGAAACCAAGCCGCAGGGGAGCCGTCGCCGCCATGGTCTATTTGGTTTTGCGGCGCTTCGGGGCGGCCAGGAGTCGGGCGACCGACACCTCGTCGGCGTCGCGCCAAAGATTCTCCAGGCGGAACAAGCTCCGCTTCTCCGCCGTAAATAGATGCACCATGATATCGAAAGCGTCGACCACCGTCCAACCGCTCTCCTGGATCGACTCGATGCCCACGATCGGGGTGCCGGTCTGGTCGAGCACGCGGTCGACCTCGATGCGCAAGGCTCGCAGGTGCGGCTCGGACGTCCCGGTGGCCAGGATGAGAAAGTCGGTGATCGACGACTGCTCGCTCACGTCGAGCACCCGCAGGTCCTCGGCCTTCTTGTCCGCCATGGCGCGGCACAAGGCTTTGACCACGAGGCGCGATCCCTTGGCATCGACCTTCACGCGTGCGAAGTGCTTTCCGGAGAATCCATCACCCCGTTCAAGTAGAGGCCTTTCTCGCGGATGTAAACAATCGCCTTGTGCGGCACGAAATAATCGAGCGACAGGCGCCGCCGGGCCCGGTCGCGCAACTCGGTCGAACTGATGGCCAGCAAGTGCCCGTCGCAGCGATGCAATCGCAGACCCGGGACGTCCGGCTGGGCCCGGATCGGGTAGCCGGGCCGCTCCAGAAAGATGAACTCTGTCAGGTGCGCCAAGTCCTCGATATTCTTCCATTGGTGCAGGTGCGGGAGCTGATCGCCGCCGATGATCCAAAAGAGTCGGTCGCCCGGATAGCGCTCCCGAAAATACCGGACCGAATCGATCGTGTAACTCATACCTCCCCGAACCAGTTCCACATCGGAAATCTCGAACCGATTGTCCCATTCCACGGCCGCGCGCAGCATGGCCAATCGATCCTCGGCGCGCGACTTGACGTCGGCCGGCTTGAGGGGCGCCTGGGCGGCCGGCACCAAGATCAACCGGTCGAGCTGATATTGCTCATAGGCGTCCTGGGCGGCCATCAGGTGCCCAAAATGGACCGGATCAAAACTGCCCCCGAGGAAGCCGATTTTCACAAGAAGCCGGGCACGGTATCGGCCCGCCCACCATCCGGCAAGGCGCAAAACCTCCGCCGGCTGGCGCTTGAAAAAACGCCGATCCCCGCCTTCTTGGAGGCTCCCCATTTCCATCACCGCAACCATGCCCGCACCGACCCGCGGCCTCTACGGCTCCGACCGATCCTTGCTCTCGCCGATGGCCGCCGCCCTGGCGGACCGCGGCTGGCTCAAGTGGGTGATCGCCATCACCGCGGCGTCGGGGGCCCTGATGGAAGTCATCGATACGAGCATCGTCAACGTGGCCATGCCGGACATCCAGGGCAACCTCGGCGCCACCTTGACCGAGGTGGGCTGGGTGTCGACGGGCTACGCCTGCGCCAACGTCGTGATGGTCCCGCTGGCGGCCTGGCTGAGCGACCGGTTCGGCCGCAAGCAATACCTCCTGTTTTCCCTGGCCGGCTTCACGCTCGCCTCGGCCCTGTGCGGCGTGTCGACGACCCTGCCGATGCTCGTGATTTCGCGGGTGCTCCAGGGGCTCGCCGGCGGCGGCCTCCTCGCCAAAGCGCAGGCCGTCCTCTTCGAAACTTTCTCGGCCAAGGAGCAGCCCGCCGCGCAGGCCGTCTTCGGCGTCGGCGTGATCGCCGGTCCGGCCATCGGCCCGGTGCTGGGCGGCTATCTGACCGACACGGTCGGCTGGCGCTGGATCTTCTTCATCAATCTGCCGATCGGCCTATTGGCCGTCCTCTTGACGATCATATTCCTGCCCCGGGACCGGCCCGAGGACATCAAACGCACGACGGTCGACTGGACCGGGATCGGACTGCTCACCCTCGGGCTGGCCTGCCTCCAGACGCTGCTCGAACAGGGGGAGGAGGACGACTGGTTTTCCTCCCGCTTCATCGTGCTGATGGCCGTCGGCGCCGCGGCGGGCCTGGGCCTGTTCATCTGGCGCGAGCTCGCGACCGAGCATCCGGCCGTCGACCTGCGGGTGCTCCGGCACCGTTCACTCGCGGTCGGCAGCGTCTATTCGTTGATCCTCGGCATGGGCCTGTACGGCGTCATTTTCGCAATCCCAATCTTCGTGCAGGATTATCTGCACTTCACCGCCATGCAAAGCGGCGTTTTGCAATTGCCCAGCGCCGCCGCGGCCGCGATCGCCATGATCCTCATGGGCAAGGTCGCGGCCCACTACGACGCCCGCTTCCTGATCGTGATCGGCGCCCTGATCACGGTTTCCGCCGCCCTCCTGCTCGCCCATATCAACCCGGACTCCACCGCCGACAGCCTGTTCTGGCCGCTCTTCCTGCGCGGCCTGGGCAGCGTCTTCATGTTCCTGCCCCTGAGCCTGGCCACCCTGGGCTCCCTGCCGATGAGCGCCGTTCCGGCCGGCACGGGCTTCTACAATCTTACGCGGCAATTGGGCGGCAGCATCGGCGTCGCCGTGCTCACGACGGTCGTGGCCCACCGCGAAGCGATCCACCGCGCCGTTCTGGTCCAGCATATCGCCGCCGGCCACGCTCCGGCTTTGGGCCGACTGGGCGGGTTGGCGGCCGCGTTTGCCCGCCACAGCGCCGATCCGGTCGCGGTGCGCCACCAGGCCTTTGCGGCGCTGGACCAGCTGATCAATGGCCAATCCATGCTGCTATCCTTCGCCGACGCGTTCTCCTACGTCGCGATCGCCTTCATCGCCACGCTGCCGCTCGTCTTCTTCCTTGGCCGCGGACGCGGCGGGTTGGGCGCCGCAGCGCACTGATCCAACCGATTTCATGAGCACCGAACCCGCCCCGGCCCACCCGGAACCCCGCCCGCCCGCCCGCCGCTCGCCGCTGCGGCCGCGGGCCATCGTCCTCGCCGCAATCATCGTCGCGGTCCTGATCTGGGCCGCCCGGCTTCTCTATCAGGTCTGGCACAACGAATCGACGGACGACGCCTACGTGTCCGGCCACGTCCACCAGATCAGCGCCCAGATGGACGGCCAGGTGGCCCAGGTGCTGGTCCACGAAAACCAATCTGTCCAGGCCGGCGAGGTGCTCGTCCGGCTCGATCCCCTCGCCTTTCAGATCGCCCAGGCCCAGGCCCGGGCACGGGTGGCGCAGGCCCAGGCCGGCGTCGCGCAAGCGCGCGCCGGCGGCGCGCAGGCGAACGCGCGCCTGCTCGAAGCGCGGGCCCGGGTGGCGCAAGCCCAGGCCCAGATCGCCCAGGCGCGCGCCCAGGCGACCCTCGCCAGCCTGACCCTGGCCCGCGATCAACGCATGTCGGCGGGCAACGACCCCGCGGTGACGCCCGCCGATTTGGATGCCGCCCAGGCGGCCTTCGACGCCGCGCGGGCCGCCGTCACGGCCGCCGCCGCGCAGGAAACGGCCGCCGGGGCCGCGGTCGCCACCGCCCAGGGCGAGTGCACCGCCGCCGTCGCTCAGGAGTCCGCCGCGGCCGCCGCCCTGGAGGCGGCCCGCGCGACCCAACGCGACGCCGACCGCCAGGCCGCCTACGCTGAAATTCGCGCCCCGGCGGCCGGCACGGTCGGCGACCGCAACGTCGAAACCGGCAATCGCGTGCAAACCGGCCAGCAGCTCTTCGCCCTGGTCGAACCGACCGTCTGGGTCGAAGCCAATTTCAAGGAGACGCAGCTGGCCCGCATGGTCGCCGGCCAGCCGGCGGAGGTGACGATCGACGCGATCCCGGGCCCGGTTTTTCACGGGCGGGTCGAAAGCGTCGCGCCCGCGAGCGGCGCCCAATACGCCCTGCTCCCGGCCGACAACGCCACCGGAAACTTCACCAAGGTGGTCCAGCGCGTGCCGGTGCGGATTGCCTTTGATCCGGCCGAGATTCGCCCCTTTGTGGATCGACTGCGTCCCGGGCTGTCCGCCCAGGTCACCGTCCGCGTCCGCTGATCTGCAGAAAGAGCGACGCCCGGCCGAAACCGGCCGGGCGTCGCAGAGATCTAGCAGGCGGGAAGCTCCCGCGACCGGCTTACTCGGTCGCGCCTTCCTCTTCCTTCTTCGAGGCCTCGTCGAGAATATCGCCGAGGTTCATCATGTCATTGCCGGCGGACCGCTTCAGCGCCTCGTAGGTCGCCGTTTCGGCGGCGAGCTGTTCGGAGCTGTAGTTGGCCGCCTTGATCGAGAGGCCCAGGCGGCGCTCGTCGCGGTCGATCTTGATGACGCGGGCGGAGACCGTCTGCCCGGGCTTGAGGTGATCCTTCACCTTGTCGATCCGTTCCTCGCTGATCTGCGAGATATGGACCAGACCGTCGATGCCGTCCTTGAGTTCGACGAAGGCGCCGAACGAGGTGACCTTGGTCACCGTGCCCTGGACGACGTCGCCGATCTTGAAGTACGCGTCGATGTCCGACCACGGATCGGGGCTGAGCTGCTTCATGCCCAGGCTGATCCGCTGCTGCTGCGGGTCGACGTCGAGCACGATGGCGTCGACTTCGTCGCCCTTCTTGAGCATTTCCGAAGGCAGGTTGACCTTGCGGGTCCAGCTCATGTCGGAGACGTGCACCATGCCGTCGATGCCCTCTTCGAGTTCGATGAAGGCGCCGTAGGTCGTCATGTTGCGCACCTTGCCGCGCACGCGCGCGCCGATCGGATAGTTGTGCCGCACCATGTCCCAGGGATTGGGCTCGAGCTGGCGCAGGCCCAGCGAAATCTTCTGCTCTTCCTTCTGGATGCCCAGAACCACCGCGTCGACCTCCTGGCCGACCTTGAGCAGTTCGGACGGCTTGGTGATGCGCTTGGTCCAGGACATCTCGGTGATGTGCACGAGGCCCTCGACGCCGGGTTCCAACTCCACGAAGGCGCCGTACGGCACCAGATTGACGACCTTGCCGCGCACCTTGGCGCCGACCGGGTACTTGCGGTCGATCTCGTCCCAGGGGTTGCGGGTGGTCTGCTTGAGGCCGAGCGACACGCGCTCCTTCTCCCGGTTGACTTCGATGATCATCACCTGGACCTCTTCGCCCTGCTTGAGCATCTCGGACGGATGCGAGATCCGGCCCCAGCTCATGTCGGTGATGTGCAGCAGGCCGTCCATGCCGTCGAGGTCGATGAACGCGCCGAAATCGGTCAGATTCTTGACCACGCCCTTGCGCACCTGGCCGGGCTGGATCGAATCGAGGAGGGCCCGGCGCTTGGCCGCGCGCTGCTCTTCGATGAGCTCCCGGCGCGACAGCACGATGTTGCGCCGCTCCAGGTTGATCTTGAGAACCTTGAAATCGTAGGTCTGGCCGACGTACTGATCGAGATTCTTGGGCGGTTGGATGTCGATGTGCGAGGCCGGCATGAACGCATCGACGCCGATGCTGATGATCAGGCCGCCCTTGACCTTGGCCTTGACCCGGCCGGTGGCGACGGACCCCTCGGGGAAACGGGTGAGGATGTTGTCCCAATTTTTCTTTTGCTCGGCCTTGTCGAACGACAGGACCGGGCTGCCGTCCTTGTCCTCGAGTTTCTCGACGAGCACCTCGATCTGGGAGCCGACTTGCAGCTCGCCGATGTCGAGAAATTCGCCGGCGGGGATGACCCCTTCGGATTTGCCGCCGATGTCGACCACGACTTCGTTCTGGCGGATTTCGGTGATGGTGCCCGGGACGATCGCTCCTTCTTTCAACTTGTCGAAGGAGGACTGCGCGAGCAGCTCTTGCATGACTGAACTCATAGCTTCTTCTTGTCTGGCAACGGCCGACCAGGCCTGCTCCGGAGCGCCGGTCCGCCGCTTCGGCCTTGCGGCCGCGGGTTGACGGTTGAACGTTCGGTTAGAAGCCGGTGGGAGCATGCGGCCGACACCGGCTTGACCACTGCAATGGCCGCGAACGGTCAGCCTCGCACCCGGGTGAGCCGGCGGCAAGGACTTTCTCGACCCGCGAATCTGAACGCCGCCTTCCTTGACGGCCGACGGCATCCGAGGTATTCCTGGCCTCCCCTCCCCGTGCGTACCCTAGCCCCAATCCGCGCCGCGGTGGCCTTGGCCACGCTGGTCGGCGTAGCCATGACCACGGCTTCGGCCCAAACCGAGCCAGCCAGCCCCGCCTCCGGCGCGGCGGCCGGAACATCCCTTACCACCATGCCATTAGGACTTTTTGAAACCCAAGGCGATATCGGCAACCCGGCGCACGCCGGCAGCGCGACCTATGATCCGGCCACCGGCGAATACCGCTTGAGCGGCGGCGGCGCCGACATGTGGGGGGCCTCCGATTCATTCCACTTCTGCTGGACCCGCCTGTCCGGGGACTTCGCGCTTACGGCCGACATCGCCTGGCCGGCGCCCGGCGGGCATCCCCATCGCAAGGCCGTGTTGATCGTGCGCGCGAGCTTGGCCCCCGACTCGGCCTACGTCGACGCCGCCCTGCACGGCAGCGGCCTCGCCGCCTTGCAATTTCGGGAAAACCCGGGCGACCAGACCCGCGACATCTGGGCCAATGTCACCTCGCCGACCACCCTGCGGCTGGAACGCCAGGGGCATACCCTCTGGATGTCCTGGGCCAAACCCGGCCAGCGCCTGCAATCGTCCGGGTGCTCGGTGCGCGTGGCCTTGCCCGACACAGTCTACGTCGGCCTGGGCGTCTGCGGACACAGCGACCAGGATGCCCATGAGGCCGTGTTTTCAAACGTCAGCCTGGAACACGTCAACCGGCCGGTGCCCGTGAGTCCGCGCTGGGAAAGCACGCTCGAAATCATGACCCTCGCGACCGGCCAGCGCCAAGTGGTCGCCACCGCCCCCGACCTCTTCGAGGCGCCCAATTGGTCCCGCGACGGCCGCACGCTCATCGTCAATCGCCACGGCGGCCTGTGGCGCATTCCCGTCGAGGGCGGCGAATTCACGCCGATCGAAAACGGCGGCATCCGCTGCAACAACGACCACGGCCTCTCGCCCGACGGCACGCTCCTGGCGATCAGCGGCGCCCGCGAGGAAGGCCGAT
>CAZWMF010000074.1:0-11048 GCA_964634535.1 uncultured Opitutaceae bacterium
AGAAAGACCCCGATTGCGGTGCAATTAAAACAAACCACGCCTGTCCGAGCAATATTCCAGACTCCGCGTTCTTTGGCAAAAATGCATCAATTCGAGACTTGCCGAAACCTCCGGGTGGGTTTGCCGAATCTAGTTCGGCAGCCGCCGGGTCGAGAGCCGTCCGTTTGCTGCGTTGGCCGCTCGAGGCAGGGCTTAAGTCCCAGCACCCGCTCGGCCGGCCGCGGCTCCGGCATCGGCCAAACCAGGTTTGCCAATATACCCTAGTCCGAAAGAGCCAAGCCACGCGGATGGACTTCGGCCCGGACAAAATAGGAGGCGCAGATGACGTCCCGCGGCAGCCAGACATCCTGGGGTGAATCGCCGGGACGGTGGATTTTCACGGCCGGACCGTGCAAACCCCTGCCCCAATCATGGTTGGGTTTGATTTCGACAATCCGGGCGACGGGCAGATGGCTCGCCCGCGAATAGAGCAGATCGCCGGCGTGCAACGGCTGCGATCTCGGAGTGACCGCGATCGCAATGATCATCACACAGCAAAATATCGCCCAGACAGGCACCAGTTTCATGGGAGGCGTGAATTGACGGTTAGGGATTTTCTCCCCGCTCACCGCCCCCGGGCCGGCGGATCCGGACAGACCCGCAAATCCGTCGAGCGCCGCGGGGTGAGCGAGCAGGGAGGTCATGAGTCCTAGCCTACGCCCAATCGGCCCCCGCGGTAGTAAACAGACACCGCCAACCAATCAAAAAGGGATAAACGCCGACCGCCTCGAACCAATGGCCCGGCGCGGTCGATTCCGATCACCGGGAATCTCCATCCGTCTTGCGGACCCTAATTTGCGCAAATTGGAATGGAATCGCCGCGGCCGGGAACCATCATGCCCATCGATCCATGACGCCGGCCCACCCGCTCCAACTGGTCATCGCCTTTGCCGCCGCATTCCTGGCGGGCGGCATCAATTCGGTAGCTGGCGGCGGCACGATGGTCGCCTTTCCGGTGCTCATCGCGCTGGGCCTCCCCTCGGTGGTGGCGAACGCGACCACCACCGTCGGCATCTGGCCCGGCACGATCGGCAGCATTTGGGGTTTCCGTCGGGAACTGCGGCGCTTGAGCCGACGCCTGCTCTGGTTGCTCGTGCCCGCTGGTTTGGGCGGAGGACTCGGCGCGTGGCTCTTGCACCTGACGCCCACGAGCACATTCGACCGGCTGGTGCCCGTCCTTCTCCTCTTTGCGACCGTGCTCTTCATGGTCCAAGGGCCCGTGCAGCGCCGGCTCAAATCGGCGGATGCCGCCCGAGCGGCCGGACGGAACTGGCTGGTGGTGGCCCTGGCCGCCCAGGCGGTGGTCGCCGTTTATGGCGGCTATTTCGGCGCGGGAATGAGCATCATGAATCTATCGATCCTCGGCCTCCTCGGGATGACCGATATCCTGGAGATGAACGCGATGACCAGCCTCGATTCGTTCGTCATCAACGGCATCGCGGGCATTCTTTTTGTCTGGAATGGCTTGGTCGATTGGCGATTCGTCGCCGCGATGGTGGTGGGCGCCCTGGCCGGTGGCTACGGCGCGGCGGGAGTCGCCCGCAAAATTGGCAAGGTGGCCGTGCGCCGGTTCATCATCGGGGTCGGTTTGGCGCTGGCGGCCACGATGGGGCTCCGTCTGCTGGGTTAAGCTGCATCCAGCGCGACCCGGGAAAGACGCTTCCCTTGGGATGATTCCGCACCCTCGCCCCAATAGCGGAGGCCTCGTTTTTCCGAGGAAAATCGGAATATCGTTTCGGAAGGTCGCGGAGTGAAACGATGGAAGCACAAAGTCGGCGACGATGGCGCCTTCTCTTCGGCGCATAGGCCCTCATCCGGGCCGCCGTCGGGTCGGTGGCCATCGAATCCACCTTGATTCAAATCGGCCCGTCTACCTGCGACGGCGCCATTCCAACCGCCGCGGCGGTTCTGCAGCGGAGATGACCGTTGACCCGACGGGGCTTTCGCAAATCATCTCCGTACGGCCACCGACGCCCGCCGACCCGAATGCACTTCCCTGGATAAGCCATGACTGAATTCGGTCCTTTGGGTCCGTGGCGGACCCACTCCTCTACCGGGCGATCCGCGCTCGACCCCGACCATGAATCTCGCGCTGATCTGCACCTTGGCCTGGATTAGCGTTCTCCCGCTCATGGCTTCCGTCGAACCGAGCGCGGCCGATCGTTGGCTATCCAAGGCGGAGATTGCGCCACCGTTCGCCGCCCCGGCCTCACGGGCGGAGTGGGAGGTCCGACGCCAGGAATTGCGCGCGCAACTCTGGCAATTGCTCGGACGACTGCCGCCGCGGCCGGCCGTGCCGAAAGTGGAAACGATCTCGCGCGAGGACCGGGGAGATTTCTTCGTGGAGAAATTCCAATTCGACAACGGGGCGGGCGCGACCGTGCCGGGCTACCTGCTTTTGCCGAAGCACGCCCCGGGCAAATCGCCGGCCATCCTCTACTGCCATTGGCACGCGGGCGAATACGATCTCGGCAAGGAAGAGCTTTTTGAAGCCCGCCACACGCCGGAAGCGCCCGGGCCGGCTTGGGCCCGGCGGGGCTACGTGGTGCTCGCGATCGATGCCAGCGGCTTCGGCGAGCGCAACGGACAGGGGCCGGATGGGTCGGCGGAGCGGAACTACACGGCCGAGGAAACGGCCAGCAAATTCAACCTTTGGGTCGGTCGCACCTTTTGGGGCATGCTGCTGCGCGACGACCTGATGGGCCTCGACTACCTGGCCTCCCGGCCCGAAGTGGACGCGGATCGGATCGGAGTCACCGGCATGAGCATGGGCTCGACCCGAACGTGGTGGCTGATGGCCTTGGACGAACGGCTCAAGACCGGGGTCGCGATCGCGTGCATGACGCGCTACCAGAACCTGATCCGTCACGGCTCGGTCCACGAGCACGACATCGGGTACTTCGTGCCGCAAATGCTGAACCACTTTGACAGCGAAGCGGTGATCGCCTTGATCGCGCCACGACCGGTGCTGTTCCAAACCGGCGACCGGGATCCGGGTTCGCCGGTCGACGGCATTCGCGCCATCGAGGCGACCGTGCGCTCCGTATATCACCTCTATGGGCGGGAGGATTGTTTCCAGAGCCTCGTCTATGCCGGTCAGGGGCATGTCTACACTCCGGAGATGTGGTCCAAGACTTTCGCGTGGATGGACGCCCATCTGCGCGGACCGCTGCCCTAAATCTTTTGGGTGACGGAATGGCGGGTTGCCCCGGCCGAGACCGATCCGTAGGGTGGATCGGATTATGGCCGTTCTCAGTCTCCTGGACATCAACCTCTGCTTTGGCGGACCCGCCGTGCTCGAAAACGTCAATCTGCAGATCGATCCGGGCGAACGCGTCTGCCTGGTGGGGCGCAACGGATCGGGCAAGTCCACGCTGATGCGGGTGATCGCCGGGGAACTTGCGCCGGATCGCGGGCAGGTCTTTCGGCCGGCAGGCGCAACCTATGCGCGGCTGACCCAGGAGGTGCCGTCCGACATCGCCGGCAACGTCCGCGAGGTGGTGGGCGCCGGCATCCGGCCCGACGGCGACCATCACGAGGAGGAGTGGCAGCAGGAGGTGCGCCTCGACAATCTGATCGAACGGCTCCAACTCGATCCGGCCATGCCCTTTGCGCACCTGTCGGGCGGCCTTAAGCGGCGCGCCCTCCTGGGCCGGGCATTGGCCAGCCAGCCGGACTTGCTGCTCTTGGACGAGCCGACCAACCACCTCGATGTGGCCTCCATCCTTTGGCTGGAGGACTTTCTGTCGGATGCGAAGTTGACGCTGCTTTTCGTGACCCACGACCGCGCTTTCTTGCGCCGGCTCGCCACCCGCATCATCGAACTCGACCGCGGGCGCCTGGCGAGTTGGAGCTGCACCTATGAAACCTACCTCGTCCGCAAGCAGGAGGTGCTGGAGGCCGAGGAGAAGGAACGGGCTCAATTCGACAAGAAGCTCGCGCAGGAGGAGGTGTGGATTCGCCGGGGGGTCCGCGCCCAGCGCTCGCGGGCGCAAAGCCGGATCAACCAGCTCATGCAGATGCGCGCGGAGCGCCGCGCGCGGCGCGAACGGGTCGGCAATGTCACGCTGCGGCTGGCCGAGGCGGAAAAGACCGGGGTCAAGGTGATCGAAGCCGACCAGCTGTCGTTCGCCTGGGACGGGGGCCGGCCGCTCGTGCGCGATTTTTCCACAGTGATCACCCGCGGGGACAAGATCGGACTGATCGGCCCCAACGGGGCGGGCAAGACGACCTTGATCCAGCTCCTCCTCGGCCAACGCGCTCCCACGGGCGGCCTGGTCAAGCACGGGACCAATCTCGAGGTGGTCTACTTCGACCAGCACCGCACCCAAATCGCCGACGACAAGAGCGTGGCGGACAATATCGCCAACGGGAATACGACGGTGACGATCGACGGACGCACCCGTCACGTGATCAGCTACCTGCAGGACTTTCTCTTCACGGCGGACCGGGCGCGCACGCCCGCCGGCGTGCTGTCCGGCGGGGAACGCAACCGTCTGCTCCTCGCCCAGCTTTTCACCAAGCCGGCCAATGTGGTCGTGATGGACGAGCCGACCAACGACCTCGATGCCGAAACCCTCGACCTCCTCGAGGACCTGCTGGTGGAGTTTTCCGGGACGCTCTTGCTGGTCAGCCACGATCGCGAATTCCTGGACAACGTTGTCACCAGCACGCTGGTCTTCGAGGGCGACGGACGGATCGGCGATTATGTCGGCGGCTATTCCGATTGGATCCGCCAACGCGCGGCCCCCGCCCGCGCCCCGTCCGTCCCCGCGCCCGCTCCCCCGACCCGCCGCCGCACGCTCAGCAACCGCGAACAACGGGAGCTGGCCGAATTACCCGAGCGGATCGAAAAACTGGAGCAGGAACAGGCGGTCCTTGCCGCCAAGCTCGGCGACGCCCGCTTCTACAAAGGCGACCCCGGACCCGTCGCCGCCGCCAAGGCTCAACTCGCTGAACTCGAGGCGGCCCACGCGACGGCCTTCGCCCGTTGGGAAGAGCTCGAGGCCGCGAGTCAGCCCGGCTAATCCCAAATCCGACCACCCGGCATTCATCCGGGCCCTGGAGAATCGACCTCGCGACTTCGCCTGACGGTGAGGTCCTCGGATCCCCAAGCCCCGGCATTTCTTCGGACCTCCGAACTCCGCTGCAACGTCCGCGGGACCGACTACCCCGGTGGTTTGACACCGCATGGACTCGCGCGGTTAATGCCGCCATGGACTTTACCCCGCTCGACGCCGTGATTACCGGCTGCGCCTTCGAGGAAGCCACCACCGCGATCGGCGTTCTCGAGCAGGGCGCGGGCGGACCCGGCAAACTGTCGGCCGAAATGGTCTGCACGCTGGACAACTTCGTCCAGGCGCTCCTGTTCAACGAACGCGTCTTCGTCTCCTACGGCGCCTGGGTCGACCAAGGGCGCATCATCCCGGGCGGCGTGGCCTATCGGGGCGGGCCGGAGGGCCAGAAGCAACTCTACGGCGCCGGGTTCGTGACCATCCTGAACCCCAAGTACGCCGATCCCCAGGCTCTGAGCGCCCAAGTCGAGGCCATGCTCAAGCCGGTTGATCCCCGCAAGACCAACTGGTTTGTGGTCAGCTGCGCCTACGCCAAGGCGCAGTACACGCTGAACCAAGAGATGGTCACCCTGGACGGCATTTACCTGGAGGACGCCATCCAGCAGGCCGGCGTCGAGAAACTCAAACCGGTGTTTCCGGGCGAACACCTCTACCTTGGATTGCGCCAGCGCCGGATGGGCGTGCCCCGGATCACCCAGACGATGTCCGACGCGGTCGGGCTTCGGCTCCGCGGCGGTATCCGCGAACGGATGGCGAAACTCAATGTGTTCGTGGCCATGGGCGCGCCCCTGATTCCCGAGCTGCCCACGATCTACGTCAACCGGATCTTGAGCGATTGCGCGAGCGGACGCGACTTCGTGCCGGTCCTCCTCGAGATCCGCAATAGCCCGGCCCTGCGGCGGCTCCGGGCCTGGATGGCCAAGTGCGCGGAACGGCTGCGTAGCCCGGACCTGGAGGAGCGGGCCAAAGCGGCCGATGCCTGGCAGAAATTCCTGGATTATCCCCTGGAACAGGCGATCGACCGGACCGAGGCCGGCCTCGGGGTGCTCAACGTGGCGCTGGACCTGGTGAAAGCCGACGTGCTGGGCCTGGTGGGCGATGTCGTCGGTCCGGTCGCCAAGTACTTCCTGACCTCGTCGTTCCACGGCCTGCGCAATTTCAGCGGCGGCCACGCCGACCAGGCCAGGCTGGACGCCTTCCTGACCGCGACGTTCGGCGACCGGTTCGACCGCGGCGAAATGCACCTGATCTCCAATTTTCTCAAGCTGCCGGCCAATCTGAAGGATTGGGCGGCCGACGAGGCGGAACTGACCGTCGGCGCGGGCCGGATCTACCTCGACCGCGATCCGCTGGCCCGGTCGTTCATGATGTCGAACCAGGATCCCAACGTGCTTTCCGACATCGTCGACGACTTCAACGCCAAGTGGGCGAAGGCGAAGGCGGCGAATCCTCCGAACGGACCCAGCTAGACCCGAGCGCCTCCCGGAAATGCCGGCGGCACATGGCGACATGGCGATCGCCGCCACCGATTTCGATTTGGGCGCCCTCCCGGACCGCGCGGCCCGGCGAAAAAAGGAGAGATCTCATCTAAACCCGTCACCCAACCGGCGCGCCGGCGCACGAGCTTGCGGGACGGCGCCCGCCTCGCACAGACTGGTCCCCGCGTGAAACCCCTCTTCCGTGCATCCTGGCTCGGCCTTGCGTTGAGCGCCGCCGCGCTTTCCGGCCAAACGCCCCGGCCGCTTCACACGGCGGGCGGCGGCCTCTACGACAACACCGGCGCTCCGGTCGTCCTGAAGGGTCTGGACCTCTGCAGCCTCGAATGGGAGAACGGCGGCGACCACCTGCTGCGGTCGGTGCGCCAGGCGATCGGTCCCTGGCGGGCGACCCTCATCCGGCTGCCGATAACCCAGGACCGTTGGTTCGGGAAGATGCCCGACGACCCGTCCGGTCCCGACCGTTCGGACGGCGGCGCCGCCTACCGCCGGCGCGCCGACGCGGTGGTCGCGCTGGCCTCGGCCGCCGGGGTCTATGTGTTGGTCGACCTGCACTGGTCGGACATGGGCGTCTGGGGCGCAAACGTGGGCCAGCACAAGCTGCCCGACGACAATTCGACGCTGGCTTGGCAAGCCATCGCGGCCCACTACGCCAATCAACCCGGCGTCCTGTTCGACGCCTACAACGAGCCTCACGACACGCCCTGGCCGGTTTGGCGCAACGGCGGCACCGTGACCGAAGACGGCACCGCCTACCACAGTCCGGGCATGCAAGGGCTGGTCGACACGATCCGGGCGACCGGTGCGCGCAACGTCATCGCGGTGGGCGGACTGAGTTTCGCCTACGACTTGAGCGGCATCGCGAAGGGCTATGCCATCGCGGGCTCGAACATCATGTACTCGTGCCATATCTATCCGCCGCAGCCGACGGATTGGGACGCCTCGGTCGGTCCGGCCAGTCGCTTTGGCCCGATCCTGATCGGCGAGTTCGGTGCGGAGCGGAACTCCGACTACGCCCGATTTTTCAATCGGATGATTCCCTGGATCGAGCAGCACCACTACAGCGCGGCGGCCTGGTGCCTGCACGACCAGGCGACGCCCAGCCTGATTTCGAACTGGCGGTACGACCGGACGTGGTGGGAGGGGACCTATGTCGCAAGTTGGCTGACCGGCGGCCCCCGGGCGCCGTCCGCGCTCGCCGTCGACGGGCGAAGCGGACGCCTGGCGCTCGCCTGGCCAGCCGTGCCCGGGGCGACCGGCTACCGGGTCTATCGTTCGGCCAAACCCGGACACGAAGCGGATTTCAAGCCGTTGGCCCAGAACCTGACGCACCCCGAGTACGTCGATTCGAACCCGGCCAATGGCGCCACCTACTATTACCGGGTGACCACCCTGAGCCCCGCGGGCGCTTCCGGCTTTTCCCTGGAGATGGGCGGAACCGCCGGCCGGCCGGGCGGCTTCGAGGCGCCCCAGCCCGCCTTCAAATTCGGCGCGGTCGTGACCAATCTGCCGGCGGCGACTCAGCGCCCCATCACCATCGATGCGACGGCCACCGACGTGGGACCGGCCGGCGGGGACTCCGTCCTGATCGTCGTCTCAGTGCACGACGCCGATGATCAAAACCTGTTCCAGCAGGAGTTTCCCCACCAGACTTTCAGACCGGGCCAGTCCCGCCGCTACACCGCGGCCTGGACGCCTCGAATGGCCGGCTCGTACCGGATCGAAGTCGGGGCCTTCGGCGACGGCTACGCGCCGAAATATTCCTGGGACGACCAGACCGCGCACCTGACCGTGAATTAAGCAGACCGGCCAGGCGGGACTTGGCGGTCCGCCAAGACCGGACCTACAGGCAACAATGCTTGTATTTCTTGCCGCTGCCGCAGGGGCACGGATCGTTGCGGCCCGGCTTGGGATGCTGGGAACGGATTGGCGCCGGACCCTCGCGCACCGAGCGGGAAAAGATCCACGCGCCGTCCCGGCGCACGAATTCGGCCTTCTCATGGTGGACCCCGGTGGCGCCGTTCTGGGAGAAGGAGGCGGAGAAGTCGACAAAGGCCGTGTCGGGGTGGGCTCCCGGTTCGTGGGAGTGAATCACGAGCTTCGTCCATTGCATCGGCGGACCGGCTTCCTCCGGCACATATGGCCGGTCGGCGGTGGGCAAGTACGTGCGGTGCAAGAACCGATAATCGCCGACCGCATGCGCGCAATAACGGGCCCGCATGAGTTGCTCGGCCGTCTCGGCGACGCGGCGGCCGGCCAGGATCGCTTCGCAGCACACGCCGAAGGTTTGCCCGCTGCCACACGGGCAGGGGCCGGTCGAATCCAACGCAGGGGTCGTCTGGTCTTGGCTCATCGTTTACCGAGGTTGGCCTAACCGGCCCGGCTTAGGCAATGCTCACATCGACCACGGTTCGGCGCGGCTGTCGACCTCGTCGGACCATCGCCGCTGCAACCGGGCGATTTCGTCGACAATCGCCGGCGGGAGCGGCGCGATGGCGCGGGCGGCCGCCTGGAACTCCCGAAGGTTCTCCGCGCGCCCGGTCGCGCCGACCGTCGCCCTCACCTGCGGCATGCTGAAGGCAAACCGAACGCAGAACTGCGCCCAACTGGCGATGCCGGAGCGTTCGAAAATGGGGGCGATTTCGACCGCCCGTTTCTGCAGGTAGTCCTTCCAGGCGGCGCCGGGCACATCGCGGAGCCGATGCACGTCGCCGCCCGCCACGGTGCGCAGGGCGACGATCGGCTCGTGGCGTTCCTGCAGCAAATCCCAGAGCGGATTTGAGGCGAAGCGCTGGAGCGGATTGAGATACAGAATGAAGCCGTCGACGATGCCCTCGGTATATCCGGCGCGCAGTGCCTTGAGCGCCACCGGCGAAGTCCAAGGAAACACTTCCAATACGAACCGCCGCACCCGCCCCTCGCGCTTGAGCCGGGCAAACTCGGCATAGCAGTCGCCGCCGTTGGCAAACTCCTCGGCCAACGCGCCGCCCAGACACAGTTGCCCTATATCGAGACTCGTCAGGCCGAGCGGCTCCAGGTTCAGACGGATGATCTCGCGCATTTCGACGGCGCTGGTCCATCCGATCTTGACGATCAGCTTTGGCACCCGGGCCCGGTCCTGATCGAACGCCACCCGCAGCACCTCGAGAGCGTTGCCGTAGGTATGGCTCGTGTGGAACCAGACTCCCGTATTCATCGCCGCCCGGGCGATCTCGACGCGGTCGTCGAAGGCGATCTGGGCGTCGCCCAGGCGGGTGGTCCCAAAAATGAAGGGCGATAAGTCGGTCAGCAGTTCGGATTTGGCGAGGGTCATGGGGCGTTGCGGGAGACGTTCAATCCAGCCGTTTCGCGCGCATGGGTCAAGGGGGCCGAGGATATGATCCGTCTGGGTATGTTGCCTATGGATATTGCCTTGGCGAATCGACCGCCCGCGAGCCTTGCCGGAGATTCCGGCCGAAACGGCCCGCGAGGGCAACCCGCGGCGCTCTTCGGGGTCCATTTGCCGTGTCGCAAACGCTTCGGGACGGAATTGAGCTAGCATCGATTCCGGCTACACTGCTAGCGTTAGTTTACCCTATCCCCCACCAAGTAATGAAGACCGTTTTCAAGTCGCTCACCACCTTCGTCGCCGGCCTATTGCTCGCCGGTTCGGCCCACGCGCAATTCGCCTCCTGGGAAAACTCGTTGAGCCCTTGGACGGATGTGTCCGGCGGCGCGTATACCTATACGTTTAGCAACACGGTCGGCGTGACCGCCGGGAACTACAGTCTGGCGTGTACCTTGACCAACGCGGCCGCCATCCCCTCGGGAAATGCGGGCTGGATCAATCTGATCGAGGATGCCTCCGCCAACGTGCGCACGGCTCTGACGGGTGCGACCAACATCACCCTCGACGTCTACCCGGTGCCCGGTCCGGGCGCCACCATGGCGAACGTCACGCTCGCGCTCAACGGTAGTTCCGGCGGCTGGACGCAATTGGCCACCCAAGCGGTGACCTTCAACAAGGAAAATACGATCACCTGGGTCCTGACGGCCGCCCAGTTGACGGTGATCGCCAATTCCACCGGCTATCTGAACCTCACAATCATCGTGCAGACGGACGGCGGCAACGGGGCGGTCTATTATTTGGACAACCTCAAGTTCAACGCCCCGGGCACGCCACCGCAAATCACATCCCAAGCCGGTGGCCAAACGGTACCCCTCGGCAACACGGCGACGCTCAGCGTGACGGCCAGCGGGACCGCCCCGCTGACCTATCAATGGAACTTTAACAATGTGCCGATGACCGACGCCAACGCGGCCATGCTGGTTCTGCAGTGCGTCCAGGCGACCGATGCCGGAAACTACACGTGCACGGTCAGCAACGGGGCGGGCAGCGCGACCAGCACGCCGATGTCCCTGGCGGTCGGCGCGGCGACCCAGCTCGGCACGGCCAACG
>CAZWMF010000075.1:0-494 GCA_964634535.1 uncultured Opitutaceae bacterium
CACACGGTTTGACGTTGTCGAGCAACCTCCGCTTGCGCCGGTTGTGCAGCGAAATCCATCCGCCCCAATACACCTTGTGAAAAAACCAATTCATGACGACGAGCAGCACCACGATGGCGAGGAGACCGGTGCCGGCCTGCAGGGCCAGCGCCGGCACCGAGCCGCTCAAGTCGTTGACGATGCCGACGGCGACAAACCAGGTCACCAGGGTCGCCAGAAATCCGACGCCCGCGCCCACCGCGACCGGACGCCGGTGGACCGAGTCGACTCCGATCATGCTGGCGGTGATTGCCGACAGGACCAGGATGCACTCCAAGCCCTCGCGGAATACCAGGACTCCGATGTCCATGATGGCGACGCCCCTTCCGGTGTGTGCGACGGTCGGATCAGGATTCCCTTGGGCCGAGAGGCCCTGCCAGACCAACACCCCAGCGACGGCGGAAACCGCGACGACGACGAGGGCCCACGCAAGGCCGCGGAAGTATCGGCGCCAC
>CAZWMF010000075.1:504-11017 GCA_964634535.1 uncultured Opitutaceae bacterium
ACCGCGGGGGTGGGCAGCGGAATGGCAGACGCTTTCATCGACGGGACTTAGCTATAACGAGACTCAGTCGCATTATAACGCAACCCGAATCGATTAGTATGTCGTATAATATTAAATTGTAATTGTTTACACAACAAACCGGCTGTATGTTCTTCGCGAGCGCCCGTAGGGACCGTTTCCAATCGAGCCTGCATTCTTCCCTATGCGCCGACCCCGGTGGATTCTTAAGCCGATACCTCGCAGGCCGGCCTCGGGTCCGATTCGCCGGACCAATGGCCTCAGAGGTCCGCCTTGATTCGATCGAGAATCGCCCGGGACATCATCTCATCCCCAAAAAGACCAATTCGGATCTGCACCTTGGTCAAGTTGTCGGCCTGCTTGGCCAATTTGATCTCGATCTTCTTGTCGGCGGCCGAACGCGCGGTGATATCCGCCGTAAAGGCGTCTCGTTTCTCGTTGATCAATAGGAACTCCAGCTGCGAAACCGCCCGCCTTGCGGCACGGTCGACTGCCTCGTAGTCGGCCGAGACGTGGGCATCCAATTCGCCCCGAACATAGGCCACGGTGCCGGCGCCGGCGGCGCCGGCGGCCACAACCAGGCAACCCGAAGTCGAGCCTAATGCCGCCGCCAGACCGAGAACGACGGCCGCCTTTACGAGGAATGTATTGAAAGACGGGAGTTTCATAAGCCGGCTAAGACACTAAAGCCGGCCTCGGGTGCCAACCGTATTGAGTCAACCTGACTCAAAATGTGTCGATGCAGGGAAAGGGTAATGCCCGCCATCGGATCGCAACGGCGCTTTTTTGCCGAAGTACGTTTCGGCGCGGAACGCTCCGCCATATCGGTTCCCGGCGGCAGAGTGGTCTACGACTATTGGCACCTCATCGAGGCCACGTTTGGATCGGTTCTGCTGCCGCCACAGTGGCAGGCGGCCGACGGTCGTGCCACCTGGATTTGGGATCAGCCGAGCCAGAAGGGCCGGCCCACGACGGCGGAATTGGCCCGCATCCGCCTGCTGCTCATGGGGGCGATCGTGCCGGAGGGCGATGCGTTTGCGCGGGCGGGCGCGATCGCCCACAGCCTCGCAGCCAAGACCGATCCGGAGTTATCCGCCTTTGTCTGCGCCACCCCGTCGGGTCTGCGCATTCACAGCTGGGGTGCGGCCACCCCAGCCGAACCCCGCTCGCTCGATCCACCGAGCCAGGACATTCTGGGTCAGATCCTCGTTCCCGGGTTTGCCGGCCCCTTCAATGGCGAAGCCATCCTGACCGATTGGAGCGGACAGATCATCGATCGGGCTTCCGCCGACGCGACCGGGGAATTTGGGTTCTACGGGGTGTCGCCGGGATTGTATCGCGTCCAGGCCCGCTTCAGCGGAATCGAGGTCGAGTCCGGGGAGATGACGGTGGAACTCACCGCGCAGGAACCGGCGAAAATCGTCTTCCAAGGGAAGACCCGGGATTCACGCCCTTCGGCGGTCGGCGTCGGGCGTGCGGATCCGGCAGGGGTACCGCGACATTTTCTCCGCTGGGGCGGGGCCGCGCTCGCGGCGCTGGTGATTGCATTCTTGGTGATTCGCGAGCTGCCGGACGGGCCGGCAACACGCGCGACGCCGTCCGACTCGAGCGCGGAAACCAAACAGCCGGCGCGGGAATTGTCGGCCGGCGGGTTGCCGAAGCCATCGCAACACCCCGGCGCCTTGAAAACAGACCGGGAACGCGATGCTCGATTGGCGAGGCCCGCTGCCTCGCGCCAATCCGCGGGCGATTCCAAGCGCATCCACTCCCGCTCCGCCTCAAAGCCGAGCAATCCCGCCGACCCGAATGAACCCGCGTCGGCCAAGGCCGAGTCGGTTGACAGCGGGCGCGATTCCACCAACGACGTCGATCCGGCGGCCGGCGGCGCACCCGACGAACGCATACCTCCCATCGGTGTCAACGGAACGGCGCCGAGCCTTGGTGCGAGCTGGGCCCACCGTACGCCGGGCCAAGAATCGCCAAGCCGAAGTGGCACCGTACGCTCCAGCGACGACGCGGCAACGACAGACGCCGCCCAGCGCCCAAGTCTGGCTTCAACGCCAGACCTGAGTTCGCGGAACGGCGAACCGAATCCCTCGCAAAATGGATCTTCGGCCGAGAGCCGGCAATCAGGGTCCGGACCGGCGCTGACCGCCTCGGCGCAGACTCTGGCTCGATCGAAACCCGGGGGGGCCGCTCAGACGAGCGCCTCCGAGCCGATTAAACTCCCGACCCCGAATGCCATCGCCGGACCCGCCGGCGCGAATTCCGGCTCGACTCCGGGCGGCGCCGGGCTCTCGGGATTGCCCAATCCCGGAACGCGCCGTGGGACCGACGGCATTTCACCTGCGGCGCCGGTGCCTTCAAGTCGTCGCGCCGTTCATCCGGCGGGCCCAACCGGTCCCCCTCCACTCGACCGGACGCTAGCCGGCGGCACGGCACGAAATCCCGCGGCGCCGGCGCAAGCCCAGTCGAAACCGAGCTCTCCGAACGTCGCATCGTCGCGCCGCGTCGTCCCGTCGCCAAACAGCGCCGCGAATCCGGTGGGCCATCCGGCTAAAAAGCCGGACCGGAATTCAAACACGAGTGCCGGACTCCAAGCGGAAGCGCGGCGCGTCACCCCTGCCCTGGCCGAGTCCGCCTCCGCCCAGACAATGCGTGGCAGCTCGACCGGTGAGACCGACCCAAGGCCTGACCCCCTGGACCCTGGCGCCGGGGCCGCAAGTTCCGCCACGACCGGCGCAACCGCCCCTCCGCTTGGGCCTTCAAAGGCGATCGGTGCGCCACCCAACCCGATTCGAGCGGCTTCGACCATCGCGTTCCCGAGCCAAGCTTCCGGTCAACCGGCGGCCACCGAAAGCGGGACCTCGTCCGGGACGTCGACCGAGGCTTCGGCCACAGACCGAATTGCACCGTCGAGCGACCGAACTGCAGGCCCAGCGCAAGGCGCCACGGTCGGCGAGTTTGCCAACCTAAAACCCCGGGCCGAGGGAGTGCCTGCCTCGGCTGCGGATGTGGCGGCGACCGCCGAACTCGCTCGGGATTCCCAGGGCGCTCGATCCGACGAAACCATGCCCGCGGCGGGAACGCCCGCAAATCGGACGGATCGCGCGGCCACTGATGCGCAAATGGCGCCGGCCATCGCGATGGCTCCGCCCGACAACCCGCCGGAATCGACCGAAAACTCCCCGGTCGAAGCCGATCGTCGGGGTCCCGAGGCGGAGGTGACGCCGTCCATGTCCGCCCCGGCCGCGCCGCGGTCTCAGGACGATCAACCCAGTATCCTCCCAAATCGCTCGAGCGTCGAGTCGGTACCATCCGTTCTGGCCGCCGCCGCCGAAGCCGGAGCCGGCGCCGCCACCCCGCTACCGGGTGAAAGCCGTGGGATCACCGGCGCCGTCGCCGCGCCGAGTCCATTGGCGCCCGCCCCCGACTCCCGATTCACGGTCGGGGCGTCCCGGTTGAACTACCGGTCCTTCGCCGGCCGATCCCCATTCGCCGGAACGCCGGGCGCCCGCTTTGTCCAAGGCGTTCCGGGCGACTCGTACCGTCCCGGCAATCCCGCCGGCGGCGCCCCGAGCGCCAACGGTTTCGCGCGGATATCGACTTGCCCCGACGGCACGACGACCATCGTCAAGACTTCGGCCGGCTCGGATTGGTATTGGCTGAGGACGCGGCGCTAGCGGTCCGACGGCGACCGGGCCATATTCACCGGCTCTGCGATGAGGGATGCAGGCTGGGATCGACCCCGTAGTCGACGTGTCGCGCCAACACCTGGCGGGTGGTCGGCAGATCCGCCGAGGTCCAGCCGCCGCCCAGGGCCTGAATCAAGGCCACGCGGGCGATCAGCTGATTCTCGACCGTGCTGAGCGCCGACTCGCGGTCGTTCAATTCCGCAATTTGGGCGGTGTCCACCGTGGTGTAGTCGACCGTCCCCTCGCGATATTCGTTCAAGGCGATCCGGGAAGCGTCAGCTGCCTCTTTGACCGCGGTCTCCTGAATGGCCGCTTCCTCATCGAGGATGCGCACGGACGACAGGCCATCCTCCACCTGTTGAAACGCGGTCAAGACCGACTGGCGGTAGCCCGCGGCGGCCGCATCGAAGGCCGCGCGGGCCGCGCGCACCTCGTCGCCGCGCGCCCCAGCTGTGAACAGCAGTTCGCTGCCCGAGGCGCCCAACGACCACATTCGGTTGGGAAGCTCGAACAAATGGGAGAGCGAATTGCCGGTATAACCGCCGGAGGCCGACAGCGAAATCGTCGGAAAATACTGCGCGATCTGGATGCCGATCTTCGCGTTGGCCGCGATCGCCTCGCGTTCCGCCTGGGCGACGTCCGGCCGGCGTTCGAGCAATTCGGACGGAAGCACGGCGGGCACGGCCGGCTGGGCCAGCCCGAGCGCGGCCCGCCGCTCCAGGGTGAACTCAGCCGGCTCTTTTCCGACCAGCACCGCGATGGCGTGCTCGAGTTCGGCCCGTTGCGCGCCGACATCGACCGCCTGGGCCCGGGTGGCGTCCAACTGGGCCTGGGCCGAAACGACGTCGCTGCGGGCCGCCACACCCACGCCGTATTTGTTCTTGGAAATCTGCAGGGTGCGCCGGTAGGCCTCGACCGCATTGTCGAGCAGCTGACGCTTTTCGTCGAGCACCCGCAGTTGAATGTAATCCTCGGCCAGCGTGCTCTGCAGGGACAGGCGGGTCGAGGCGAGCAGCGCCGCGTCGGACTCGGCCGAGGCGACATCGGACTCGACCTGCCGGCGCACGCGGCCCCAAAGATCCAGCTGCCAGGAGCCCGCGAGCGACGCGCTGTATGTGTTGACGGCGCGCGCCGTGGTCGTGCCAAACTGCGAAGCAGCCGCGTTCTTGGACCGTTCGGCCGAACCATCCGCGGATATCGTCGGCAGGATCCCCGCCAAGTCCGAGCGCGCCAGCTGCCGGGACTGCTCGAAATTGGCCTCCGCCTGCCGGAGCGATAGATTGGCCACCGCCGCCTGGTTCTCGAGGTCGTTCAAGACGGGATCGTTGAACGCCACCCACCAGGGGCCGCGCAGGGCGGCATCCTGCGGGGCCGCCTCCTTCCAGCCGGGCGGCGCCTCCCGAAAGGCCGGCGGGGTGCTGACCTCCGGGCGGCGGTAGTTCGGACCGACCGCGCAGCCGCCTAACAGGCCGGCAAAGGCAAGCCAGGCCGCCGGGCGGCTGAATCGGAGAACATCGGGCGACGGGGAACGAGAAACGGCCATAGGACGATTAAGCGAAGCGGAATTCAAATCTTGGCAGGCGCGCCGTCCGGCGGGAGCGGCTCGCGAATCGCTTTCACGCTCCGATGGGTCAGCCAAACCCGCGCCCGGTCGATATAAAGGTAGACCACCGGCGTCGTATAGAGCGTGAGCAGCTGGCTCATCACCAGCCCGCCCACGATGGCGATGCCCAGCGGACGGCGCAGTTCCGCGCCGTCGCCCGCGCCCACCGCCAGGGGCACCGCCCCCAGCATCGCCGCCATGGTCGTCATCATGATCGGCCGGAAGCGCAAGAGACAGGCCTGGTGAATCGCGTCGCGCGGACTCAGCCCCTCGGTCCGCTCCGCGGCGATCGCGAAATCGATCATCATGATCGCATTCTTCTTCACGATGCCGATGAGCAGCAGCATGCCGATGAGCGCGATCAGGCTGAATTCCGTGTTGAACAGCCACAGGGCGAGCAAGGCGCCCAGGCTGGCCGACGGCAGCGTGGACAGGATGGTGATCGGATGGAAATAGTCCTCGTAAAGGACGCCGAGCACGATGTAGATCGCCACGAGCGCAGCCACGATCAGGACGAGTTCGTTGCCCAGGGAACTTTGATAGGTCTTGGCCGTGCCCTGGAAGCTGCCGTGGACGGACGTGGGCATGTGGATGAGCGCCACCTGCCGATTGATCGCCGCCACCGCGTCGCTGAGCGACGCCTCGGGACTTAGGTTGAACGATATCGTACCCGACACGAACTGGCCCCAATGGTTGACCGCGAGCGGGGTCGTTCCGGCCTGGTAGTGGGCGAAGGCGGAAAGCGGAATCATCCGCTCATACTGGGTGCTCACGGCTTCGCCGGTGGACGAGGCCCCGCGACCCGTGGTCGCGATCGAATTCATGGCCGCATTGCGGGCGGAGTCGGCGGCGACATTCGCCGCGCCGCCGGAGACCACGGTATTCCGGCCGGAACCCACCGCGACCGTGCCGGCCACGGCATTGGACGACTGCGTGCCCGTCACCGCGCCCCCCGACGTGCTCACATAGATGTCCTTCAGCGATTCGGGATTTTGCCAATAGCGCTGCGCCACGCTCATGACCACGTGGTATTGGTTGAGCGACTTATAGATCGTGGAAACCTGCCGCTGGCCGAACGCGTCGTACAGGGTGTTGTCGATCTGACTCGCGGTCAGGCCCAGGCGCGACGCCGTGTCGCGGTCGATGACCAAATCGGTCTCGAGGCCCTTGTCCTGCTGGTCGGAATTGACGTCCTGGAGCGCCGGCTCGGTCTTGAGCGCCTCGACGAGCTTGGGGGCCCAGGTGCGCAGATTGACGAGCTCGTCGGCCTGCAGGGTGTACTGGTACAGCGAATTGCTCGAGTAGCCGCCGATATGGATATCCTGGGCCGGCGCGAGGAACAAGCTGGCGCCCGGCACGCGGGCGAGCTGCGGGCGCAGGCGCGCGATGACCGATTCGGAGGTTTCGCGGCGTTCGGCCAGCGGCTTGAGGGCGATAAAGACCCGGCCGGTCGGTCCGCCGCCCCAGCCGCCGGCCCCGACGGTGCCGACCGCGTTGGCGACCGACCGGTCGCGCTGCACGATCGCCACGAATTGCTTGAGCTTTTGCGCGGCCCGGTCGAACGACGCGCTTTGGTCCGGCATCAGCCCGCCCATCAGCCGGCCGGTGTCCTGCTCGGGAAACAGCCCCGTCGGCAAAACCAGGGCCAGCACCACGGTGAGCGCCAGGGCGGAGCCCAGGAGGCCGAGGACGATCGGCGTATGGCCGAGCGCCCAGGTGAGCGAGCGGCCGTAGCCGTCGATCAGCATCTGGAACAAGCCCTCGGTCTTGCGGTGCAGCCAGCCGGGCGAGCGGCCCTCCCCGCGGCCCAGCAGTAATCCGCACATCATCGGCGTCGTGCTGAGGGAAACGACCATCGATATGCCGACCGCCACCGACAGGGTCACGGCGAACTCCCGCAGGAACAGCCCCACCATGCCGCCCCAAAAAAGCAGAGGAATAAACACCGCCACGAGCGACACGCTCATGGCGAGCACCGTGAAGGCCACCTCCCGGACCCCCTGCAGCGTCGCCTCCATCCGCGGCATGCCCGCCTCGATGTGCCGGACGATGTTCTCCATCACGACGATGGCGTCGTCGACCACGAAACCGGTCGCGATGGCCAGCGCCATGAGCGAGAGGTTGTCCAGGCTGTAGCCGAGCAGATACATCACGGCGAAGGTGCCCAGCAGCGACAAGGGCACCGCGACGCTCGGGATCAGCGTGGCGCGCGCGTCGCGCAGGAAAAGATACACGACCAGCACCACGAGCAGGATGGCGATGCCCAGGGCGATTTCGACGTCGCGCAGCGAGGCGCGAATCGTGGTGCTCCGGTCGTTGGCCACCGCGAGCTGGGCCGCGCCGGGGATCGAGGCCTGGAGCTCCGGCAGCATCGCGTAGATCCGATCCACCGTTTCGATGATATTGGCGTTGGGCTGGCGGGAAATCGTGATGATGACGGCTTCCTGGCCGTTCGAAATTCCGATGTTGTGGATATCCTCGACCGAATCGGTGACCTCCGCGACATCGGCCAGCCGAATGGCCGCGCCATTTCGATAAGCGACCACCAGACCGTGATACTGCGCCGCGGACAGCGCCTGATCGTTGCTGTAAATCTGCCAGTGCACCCCCCGGCCCTCCACCGCGCCCTTGGGGCTGTTGGCATTGGCGGCCGAGAGGGCCGCCCGCACGTCCTCCATCCCGATCCCGTATTTGAACAGCGCGGTCGGGTTGAGGTCGACGCGCACCGCGGGCAGCGAACTGCCGCCCACGCTGACGTCGCCCACGCCGGGGACCTGCGAAAGCTTTTGCTCGAGAATCGTCGCCGCGGCGTCGTACAGATCGCCCTGCGGCATCGTCTTGGACGTCAGGTCGAGGACGAGAATCGGCTGGTCGGAGGGATTCTGCTTCCGGTAGGTGGGATTGCTGCGCAGGGCCGCCGGCAGGTCGGCCCGGCTGGCGTTGATCGCCGCCTGCACGTCGCGCGCCGCCCCGTCGATGTCGCGATCGGCCCCAAATTGCAGCACGACCGAGGATCGGCCGGTCGAACTTTGCGACGTCATCTCGGTGACATCGGCGATGGCCCCCAGGTGGCGTTCGAGCGGAGTGGCGACGCTGCTCGCCATCGTTTCGGGACTGGCGCCGGCCATCGAGGCGGACACGACGATGGTCGGCTGGTCGACCTGCGGCAACGGCGAGACCGGCAGCTGAAAGTACGCGGCGATGCCGCTCAGCGCCAACCCGATGGTGAGCAGCGTGGTGGCGACCGGCCGGCGGACAAACGGCTGGGAAAGATTCATGCGCCGGCCTCGGTCGCCTGCCCCGCGGGCGCGGCATCGACCCGGGGCGTCGCGCGCAGGCGCCGCGCCAGCCGGTCAAAGCCCAAATAAATTACCGGCGTCGTGAACAGCGTGAGGACCTGGCTTACGATCAAGCCGCCGACAATCGTGATGCCGAGGGGATTGCGCAGTTCGGATCCCGTGCCGCGGCCGAGCATCAGCGGGATGGCGCTCAGCAGGGCCGCCATCGTGGTCATCATGATGGGGCGGAACCGCAGCAGGCAGGCCTGGTAGATCGCTTCGCGCGGCGGCAGGCCCTCGTGGCGTTCGGCGTCGAGCGCGAAATCGATCATCATGATCGCGTTCTTCTTCACGATGCCGATCAGCAGAATGATCCCGATGATGCCGATCACCCCCAGGTCCTGGCCGGTGATGATGAGCGCCAACAAGGCGCCGACCCCGGCCGACGGCAGGGTCGACAGGATGGTGATCGGATGGATGAAGCTCTCGTAGAGGACGCCCAGTATGATGTACATCACCACGACCGCGGCCAGGATGAGGAACAATTCGTTCGCCAACGACGACTCGAAGGCCAGCGCCGCGCCCTGAAAGCTCGTGATGATGCTATCCGGCATGGCGATCTCCTGCTCGACCCGCCGGACGGTGGCGACCGCCACCCCCAGCGAACCGCCGGCCGGCACGTTGAACGAGACGGTGTTCGCCGGAAACTGGGCGAGGTGGTTGACCAGCAGCGGCTCCGGCCGCTCCCCGATCGTCGCAATGGCCGACAGCGGCACCTGCCCGCCAGCGGCGGACGGTACGTAGATGCGGCCGATCGATTCGGGCGAAGTCTGCAAATCGGGACTCGCCTCCATGATCACGCGGTACTGGTTGGACTGGGTGAAGATCGTGGAAACGATGCGCTGGCCGAAGGCGTCGTACAGGGCGTTGTCCACCGTGGCGGCGGTGATGCCGAAGCGGGCGGCGGTATCCCGGTCCACGTCGACATAGGCGGCCAAACCCTGCTCGGCCTGGTCGCTCGCCACGCCGGACAGGGTGGGCTCCTGGTTCAGCCGGTCGACCAGTTGGGGAATCCACTTCTGCAACTCCGCCGGATCCGCGCTTTCCAGGACAAACTGATACTGGGTGCGGCTGATCCGGTCGTCGATCGTCAGGTCCTGGACCGGCTGCATGTAGATGGCCCCGCCGGCGACCTGGGCCGTTTCGGTCCGCAACCGGCGGATGATCTCGGAGGCGGTCGCCGTGCGGTCCTCGCGGGGCCGCAAATTGATCAGCATGCGGCCGGAATTGAGCGTCGTGTTCGTGCCGTCGACGCCGACGAACGACGAGAGACTCTCGACGTCCGGATCGTGCAGGATCGCGTCGGCCATGCGGTTCTGGTAGGTGCACATGGCCGCGTACGACACCGACTGGGGCGCCTCGGTGATCGCCTGGATCAGACCCGTGTCCTGGACCGGGAAGAAGCCCTTGGGCACGAGTATATACAAGGCGATGGTGAGCCCGAGGGTGCCGACCGCCACCGCGAGGGTGAGCGCCTGGTGATCCAGGACCCAGTTGAGCCAGCGCCCGTAGCGGGCGATCAACCGATCGAACCACCGGCCGGCCGCCTGGCTCCATTTCGGCTCCTCCGCGGCGGCGCGGTGCCGGACGAGTTTCGCGCACATCATCGGCACGAGGGTCAGCGAAACCACCGCGGAGATCAGGATCGTCACGGCCAGGGTGATCGCGAACTCGCGAAACAATCGGCCGACCACGTCGCCCATGAACAGCAGCGGAATCAGGACGGCGATCAGGGAGATCGTGAGCGAGATGATGGTGAAGCCGATCTGGGCGGAGCCCTTGAGCGCCGCCTCGAGCGGAGCCTCGCCCTTCTCCACGTAGCGGGCGATGTTCTCGATCATGACGATGGCGTCGTCGAC
>CAZWMF010000076.1:0-9006 GCA_964634535.1 uncultured Opitutaceae bacterium
GGGATCCAAACCGTCGCCTTTTCCACGCGTCCGGCCGACGCCAACTGACCGCCATGGAATATTACCTCAACCGAATCAACCTCGCGCTCATGGCCCTGATCGGCGCGGCCTGCGTCTGGCAATGGTCGGGCGAACGCCAGGCCGATAGCCTGATCGAGAGCCTGCGGCAGGCGGTCGCGGTCGACGAGCGTCACATCGCGGCCCAGGCCGAGGCCCTGCGCAGCGCGGATGCGGACCTGGCGGAATTCAAGACCGTGATCGTCTCGTTCAAGGCGAAGTCCGACGCGAGCGATGTCCAGATTCGCCAACAGCGCGCCCGCCTCTTCATCCTGGAACGCGACGCCAAACAGCACGCGGCCGAATCCGCCGTTTGGACGAAAACTCTGGCGGCCTATAAAGCCGCGGTGACGGATCGGGACGGAAACGTGCGTTTGCTCCTGGATCAACGCCAACACCTGATCGCGGCCAACCAGGAAGCGGCCGCCAAGACCAACCAGGCGGTGGTCGCCTACAACGACCTCGCCGCGAAATACACCGATTTGGTGGGCCACTACGAGGTCCTGGCGAAACGCTACCGCGCGGAACATCCGCCGGCCGTGGACGGCGCGACTCGCCCGGCCTCCTAAGATTTCCCGCCCAACCTGCACTCATCCCTATGATCCTTCGTAAGCATATTCGCCAGCCGCACCGTGCGATCTGGCTTGCCTTGTCCATTGGGCTGCTAGCGCCCACGCTCCCGGCCGATCCTGCGACGGCCGGCGCGGCGAACCCGGCCGCGCCCGCCACTCCGGGCCCGGTTCAACTTGGCGACACGGTAATCACCGGTGACGCCGATGCGCTGGCCCCCGAGTCGCCGACCGCGGCCGCCACATCGCTGTTGAATATCCCGGGGGGGGCTAGCTTCATCAATTCGGATACGGTGGCCCAGGCGCGGGTATCGACGGCAGCCGATGTGCTGGCCTTGCAGCCGGGCGTTTATGCGCAGTCCACCGGCGGCCAGGATGCGATCCGCATCTCGATCCGGGGCTCCGGCCTTAACCGCGGTACGGGGTTCTTTCGCTCGGGCGCACTGTTCATGTTCGACGGACTGCCGGTGACGGGCCCGGGCGGTACGCCATTCGAACTGTTCGAGCCTCTCGGGCTGGATTACGTCGAGGTGTTGCGCGGAGCCAATGCCTTCGACTACGGCGCCTTGGCGCTGGGCGGCGCGATCAATTATGTATCCAATACCGGCCTCAGCGCGCCGGGCGGGCAAGTGCGGGTGGAGGCGGGCAGCTTTGGCTATTTTAAGGTCCAGGTCAGCGACGGCGCGGTCGACGGCAAACTCGACGACTATGTCAGTCTGACCGCCTCCGACCGCCAAGGGTACCAGGCGCACTCCCAATCCCGCAGCGCCCGCCTGGAAGCCAATGTCGGGTATCGCATCACGCCGAACATCGAAAACCGGACCTACCTGCGATACGCTTACACGAACTTCAGCAATCCCGGCGCCCTTACCCGGGCCCAACTCGACGCCAATCCGTCCCAGGCGGTGGCCTCCGCCCTGAATGCGAATTCCAATCGCATCCAACCCGGTTCGACCTGGATCGGGAACAAAACGACCGACCGGATCGACGCCAATTCCACGTTGGAAGTGGACGCCGTCGTGCACAACTACCCCATCATCATCGACGGCAACAATCGCAGCAACTGGTGGCAGGACGATGTGACCGGCCGGGTGAAGTATACCCGGACCGACAGCCTCCTCGCCGGTTCGAGCGTCACCACCGTGAGTTTGGATTCGACCACCCAGGTGAACGGCGGCGTGCGCGACTACGCGTACACCAACTATGCCCAACAACCGGCCAGCTATAAGGGTCCGGCCATCGGGTATTACACCCTGTTAAAGACCGCCAACTACGACGGATCCGCGGACAATGTCCTCGTGGCGACCAACGATACCGAGGCCGTCCACAACCTGTGGCTTACCACCGGCCTGCAGGTCCTCCAGGAAGTGCGGGAAAGTCAGATCACCTATTCTCTCTTTCCGCCCCTCGGCACCGTGCCCGCCGACCTGCCGCCGGACTATAGCCAAGCGCACACCTTGGTGGTCCCCCGGGTGGGCGCCCGCTACGCGCTCAGCCCCGGGGTCGAGGTCTACGCCAACTTTAGCGGCTCGGTGGAACCGGAGAGCGCCTGGTCGTTCTCCGGCGGTTCGACGGCCACCCAGAATTATAACAACGACATCGAACCGGCCAAGGCGACGACGTTTGAATTCGGAACGCAGGGCGATGCCGGCATCGCGCATTGGAATCTGAGCTACTACCACTCGGCCTTGACCGACGAGATACTGACCGCGGTGATCTCGCCGCCCGGCGTGCAGCCGATTGTGACGACCGAGGAGAACGCCTCGCCGACGAACCACCAGGGTATCGAGGCCGAGTTGGACACCCTGCTGTGGCAGGAGGGCGGAGTGACCGGACCCAAGGCGGGCATCGATCCGACCAAACAACGGGTGACCTTTGAGCAGGCGTACACGTGGAGCGATTTCCATTACGATCACGACGCCGTCTACGGCACGAACCGCCTGCCCGGCATCCCGGAGAACTTCTATCAGGCGCAACTCCGGTACGATCACCCCAGCGGCTTCTACCTCAGTGGCAATGGCGAGGTTTCCTCCAGCTACGCCATCGACTACGCGAATTCCTTCTTCACCCAGCCTTACTCCGTCCTCGGTGCAACCGTCGGCTATGCCCCGGTCGGCCGGCCCTGGAAAGTCTACCTCGATTTCCGCAATCTGACGAACCGGCACTATGTGGCAAGCGTCAGCCCCATATTCAACGCCGGCGGCAAGGATGCGGCGGTTTTTTACCCGGGCGACGGCTTCGGCCTGTTCGGCGGCTTCTCCTATCATTTCTGACCCGATGATCGACGCATCCCGAGTCTTCCGCTCCGGGCGCGCCGCCCGGTTGCGCCGCCGGTTCACCCGGGCGGGCTTGGTCCTGACGATGACCGCGGTCGGGGCTGTGGCCGCCGCCTGCAGTCGCGCCGTCCGCGCCGACGCCGAACCGGACGCCAAGGTGGTGCACCTCATCATGAGCGACGCCGGATTCAGCTCCGAAGTGGTGCCCATCCTGAAGAACGAAATGGCCCGCGAGGGCTTCGCCCTGGATTGGATCGTCGTCAACGACATCATTCAGCCCAACCAGCTGGTGGACGATGGATCGGCCGATGCGAACTCGTTCCAGCACGAACCGTATTTCGACCAGTTCGTGGCCGATCACGGCCTGACCCATATCACCCGCGGCTTCTACACGGTCTTTTCGCCGTCGGGCCTATATTCCAAAAAATACCGGTCGCTCGCTCAAGTGCCCGATGGGGGGCTCTTCGGCATTCCGGTCGATCCGGCCAACAATGGACGCGCCCTGTTCATGCTCCGGGATAGGGGACTCATCCAATTGCGGAAGGGCGTCTCCGTCATCCATGCCAGCGTCAAGGACATCACGGCGAACCCGCATCGCTTCCGATTCCGGGAGGTCGACCAGCTGATGCTGCAGCGGGCGCTGGACGACGTCGATGTGGGCTTCCTCTTTTCCGCCACGGCCCTGCGGGTCGGCCTGGATCCGCGCAAAGATGCTCTGGCGCGCGAGGACGATGTCGGGGCCTCGCCGTACAAAGGTATCGTCGCCATCCGCAAAGACCTCGTCGGCTCGCCCAAGATCCGGGCATTGCAGCGCGCGTACGGCAGCGACGCCCTCAAAGCGTTCTATCGGCGCCGGTACGGCGACGCCATCGTCTTTCTCGACGGCCTGAACCCCTGAGTCCCCCGATGCCCGCCGCCTCGATTTTCGAAAATCTGCAACACGCCTGGCCCGACATCGTGCAGGCGCTGGGCCAGACGCTCTACATGTTGGCAATCACGATTCCGCTGGCGGTCCTCCTGGGGACGCCGCTGGGCACCCTGCTTTACCTGACCCGTCCCGGCTCGATACTCACGGCCCCGCGCCTGTACGTGGCTCTCCATGGGACTGTGAATCTCGTCCGGTCCTTCCCCTTCCTGATTCTGATGATTGCGATGATTCCGCTCACCCGACTCCTGGTCGGCACGGCCCTGGGCACGACCGCCGCCACCGTCCCGATGGTGGTCAACTCGATCCCCTATTTCGCGCGCTTCGTCGAACAGACGCTGCTCGACGTCAGTCGGGGCGTCGTCGAGGCCGCCGAATCGATGGGGGCGAGCCGGCTGCAGATCATTTGGAAGGTGCTCTACGCGGAAGCCCGCTCGGGGATCGCCAACTCGATTACCATCATGACGGTGAGCTTCCTGTCCTATTCGACGGTGGCCGGGCTCGTCGGCGGCGGCGGGATCGGGGACTTCGCGATCCGCTATGGCTACTACCGCTATGAGACCGACGTCATGTTCTTCACGATCTTCCTCATCGTCGCCTTTGTGCAGGTCTTCCAATTCACGGGCAATTGCATCGTCCGCAAGTTGGACAAGCGCATCTAGCCGGCATCTCGCAGGATGATCGACCCTCGAATTCTCGCCGCATGAGCTTGGCCGCCCCCTTGGAAGAAACGCCCATCGTCTTGGCCGAAACCGCCGACCTCCCGTCCTATGAGGCGCTGGCCGAACGCTTTCGCCCCATCTTCGAGCGCATCGCCCGCGACGCGGTCGAACGCGAACAATCCCGGCAATTGCCGTTCGAGGCGGTCGGCTGGCTGCGGGCAGCCGGTTTTGGCGCGCTCCGGGTTCCCCAGTCCTACGGGGGGGGCGGCGCCAGCCTGCGTCAGCTCTTTCGTCTGCTCGTCGAACTGGGGGCCGCCGATTCGAACCTTGCGCATCTTTTTCGCGGCCATTTCGCGTTTCTCGAAGCGCGCTTAAGCGAACGCGAGAACGCCGCGCGGGAATTTTGGTTTCCCAAGGTCGTCGCGGGCGCCCTGATCGGCTATGCGATGGCCGAGCGCACCGAGGCGACTGGCGGCACGGCGACGATTACGCCCGAAGGCGACCATTGGATCATTCACGGTACGAAGTACTACAGCACCGGGACAATCTATGCCGATTGGATCGTCGCCACCCTCCTCGACGGAGACGATCGCGTGAGCGTGGCCGTTCCCGCCACCGCGCCGGGCGTGAAGCGCATCGACGACTGGGACGGCTTCGGCCAACGCTTGACCGGCAGCGGCTCGACGGTCTTCGACCGCGTGCGGGTCGAGGCGGCCAATATCGTCCGCCGCTACGGAGACGCGGACCAGAGCGCGCAATCCCAGCAGAAGGCATTTCTGCAACTCATCTTGCTGGCCTCCCTGGCGGGCATTGGGCGGGCGGTGGTGCGCGATGCGGTCGCATTCGTGCAACCGCGCACCCGGACCTTCGGCATACCGGGCAAATCCAGTCCGCGGCACGATCCGCTCGTCCAACGGGTGGTCGGACGACTGGCCAGCCTCGCCTCCGCGGCCGAGACCCTGGTCGACGGTGTGGCCGGCGCACTCGACGACCTGGACCAGGCCGCTCGCTCCGGCCGCGCGGACGAGAGCCACTTTGTCGCCGCCGAAATCAAGGCCTTCGAGGCGCAGCAAGTCGTGATCGACCTGGTGCTAAGCGCCACCACCCTGCTCTTCGAGGTGGGGGGAGCCTCGGCGACCAGCGAGACCCGCCGTCTCGATCGCCATTGGCGCAACGCGCGAACCGCGGCGTCGCACAATCCGGCCATTCATCGCGAACGAGCGATCGGGGACTATTACCTCAACGGCACCGTTCCCGATGCGGCGTGGCGCGAAGCCTGGCAAAAGCGAAAGGCTCAGCCCGCCGAATCGACCGCGACCGGGTCGACGGCTGGCCCAGCCTAATCGAGCACGCCAATGCCCGCGCCCCGACGCCGCCTGCGCCCAGCCACCTCGCCCGCCATGGAGCGGGGCCGGCCGCGGCGCGCCGTGCTCGGACGATTGCTCGGTTTGTGCTGGCGCGACCGGGCGCGCTGTCTGCAGGTGATTTTCTGCCAGGTCGGACTGCTCACCCTTGGCCTCGTGGGCTTGGGTTCCGCGGGCATCGGCATTGACTACCTGCGCTCGATCCTTCAGCCAGGCGCCCCGGCGGTTCGCTGGCCGTTCGGGTTGACTCCGCCACCGGATTGGCCGCCCCTCCTCGTTCTCGTGGGGATCGCCACCACCGTGGTCGGCGCGGCGCTGCTGCGCGGCGGGCTGACCTGGCTGTCGGGAGCGCTGTTGGCCCGACTGGTGCACCGCCGGGTTATCGCCGACCTGCAGACCGCGGTATTCGCCAAGCTGCAGCATCTCGACTTCCGCTTCTTCGATCGCCACAGCCGGGGCGAGATCATCAACCGAGCCACCGGCGACATCCAAGCGGTTCGCGCCTTTGTGGACACCGTGCTGATCCAGGCGCTGGTCACCGCGCTCACGATAGCGGTCTACGTCGCTTATATGGCCGCGATCAACCTCCGGCTGACGCTCGCCTGTCTGGCCGGGTTGCCGCTCGCCTGGATCTTGTGTGTCGCGTTCTCGCGGACCATGCACCCGCTCTATCGCCAAGGCCGGGCGCTTTTCGACCAGCTCGTGCTCACGCTGGCGGAATCGATTGAGGGCGTGGCGGTGGTCAAGGGCTTCGCTCGCGAGCTCGAGATCGCCGAGCGCTTCCGCGAACACAACCGTGCGGTACGCGACCAGCAGCGTCGAATCTTCCTGCGGGTCAGTCTCTTCACCCCGGGCATCGACCTACTGACCCAAAGCAGCCTGGTCGTCCTGCTCGTCTACGGCGGCAAACTCGTGATCGCGGGCGCCCTGCCTCTCGGAACCGGCCTGATGGTGTTTGCCGGCCTCCTCCAGCAGTTCTCCAATCAAGTGACGACGATCGCGCAGATCGCCAACAACATTCAGGAGAGCCTCACGGGCGCGAGCCGCGTATTCGACATTGTGGACGCCCCCACCGGCCTGGCGTTGCCGGCGCGCCCGGTGACACCGGCGACCCGGGCTGGGGCCGTGCACTTTGAACGGGTGTCCTTCCAACATGCGGAAGAGGGACCGGCCGTCCTGAGGGACATCGACCTCGCGGTCGCCCCGGGTGAGTGCATCGCCCTGGTGGGGGAAACCGGTGCGGGCAAGAGCGCCCTCCTGAATCTGATTCCGCGCTTCTATGATCCAACTGAGGGCCGGGTGCTGATCGACGGCCACGACGTGCGCACCCTCGATCTGCAAGCCCTGCGCCGCCAGGTCAGCATGGTCTTTCAGGAAAACTTCCTCTTCAGCGACACGGTCGCGGCCAATATCGCGCTCGGCTGGCCCGAGGCCCCGCCCGAGGCGATCGTGGCCGCGGCGACCGCGGCCTGCGCGCACGACTTTGTCACCGCGCTGCCGAACGGGTACCAGACCGTGCTGGGCGAAGGCGGCGTCGATCTCTCGGGCGGCCAACGCCAGCGCCTCACGATTGCGCGGGCGCTGCTCGCCCACCCCTCGATTCTCCTCCTCGACGACCCGACCGCGGCGATCGATTCGGAGACCGAACACGAAATCCTCGCCGCCATCGAACGGGCGCTCGCCGGACGGACGACGTTCGTCGTGGCTCACCGCCTGAGCACCCTCCGGCGGGCCCACCGCATCGTCGTCCTCGAGCGCGGCCAAATCGTCCAGCTCGGCACCCACGCCGAACTCATGCGCACGGACGGCCCCTACCGCGCGGCCGCCATGCACCAGCTGATCGACGAAGAGAGCCGGCGCCTCTTGGCCGAGGAATGGATGCCGACCCAAGCACGCCAGCCGGCCGTGCCGGTTGCGACCGCCCGGGAAAGGCGGGTTCGGTCATGAGCCGAGCGGTTCACTCGCTCGTCGGATCCGGCGGGACCGCCGGGCGAACTCTGACCGAGGAGCGGCCGGCGGGCGGCGCAATCGACTGGCGCGTGGTTTGGCGGGTGCTGCGGTACACCCGACCTTACGCCGGCAAACGCAATCTCGTCTTCGCGCTGACGCTCCTGCGCGCGGTGCAGAAGCCCGCCCTCGCCTGGACCCTCGCGGCCATCGTCAAGGGGCCGATCGCCGCCGGCGATTTCCCCGGCACCGTGCGCGGCACCCTTGGCTTCGCCGCCTTGCTGCTCGCCACCGCCGTCGTTTTCCATCTGCGCCAGCGCCATCAGCTCGAATTGGGCGAAGCGGTGGTGCACGACCTGCGCAACGACCTCTTTCAGAATCTCCAACGGATGCCATTGAGCTATTTTCATCGGACCAAGCTCGGCCGCATCCTGAGCCGCGTCATCACGGACATCGAGTCCGTGCGGCGCGGGCTCCAGCAGGTGTTCTTCTTCAGCCTCTTGCTGATCGGCCAAATGGCGGGCGCGGCCGCCCTGATGTTGTATTATAACCGCACGCTCTTCGCCCTGCTCCTGGGCATCGGTCCGCTGGTTTGGCTCGCCAATCGTCATTTCCATCCACGCCTGAGCCGTTTCTCTCGCGACGCCGCGGAAAGCAGCAGCCGGCTGACCGGCAACCTGGCCGAGGTTGTCCGCGGCATCCGCGTCATCCAAGGCTTCACCCACCAACGCCGCGGCGAGGAAAAATTCAGCGGTTTCGTCGACCGGCTGGCCGGCGACAACGTACGGCTGGCTTCCGAGTCGGCCCTCTACGTGCCGCTCCTCGACCTGAATAGCCAGATCTTCATCGCCGCCCTGCTGTTGGTGGGCGGCTACGGCGCGTTGCATCAGGTCGCCGGCATGGCAGTCGGCAGCTTGATCGCCTTTTTCTTTCTGCCCGCTCTCTTTTTCCAATCCCTGCAGCAGCTCGGCAATCTCTACGCCCAAAGCGTGACCTCGATGGCCGGAGCGGAGCGGGTGTTCCAGTTGATCGACCTGCGGCCGGAATGGGTCGACGCCCCCGCGGCCTACGCGCTGCCCGACCCGCGCACGGAAGGGCGCCGGGGGGGCGCCCGCGTCGAAATGCGGTCCGTAACCTTCGCCTACGAACCGGCCAGACCCGTCTTGCAGGCAATATCCTTTGTCGCGGAACCCGGGCAGACCGTGG
>CAZWMF010000076.1:9016-11001 GCA_964634535.1 uncultured Opitutaceae bacterium
ACCGTGGCGCTCGTCGGCCCGACCGGCTCCGGCAAGACGTCCATCGTCAACTTGGTCGCCAAGTTCTACCTGCCCAATTCCGGCGAGATTCGCATCGACGGCCACGAAATTCGCGACCTGCGCTCGCCCTCGCTCCGGCGCCAGTTGGGCCTGGTGGCCCAGACGAATTTTCTCTTCAGCGGTTCGGTGATCGAAAACATCCGCCTCGGTCGTCCCCCGGCCTCCGATGCCGAGGTCGTCGAATCGGTCCGACGCCTGGATTGCCTGGATTTGCTGGAGAGCCTCCCGCGGGGCCTGGCGACCGAGGTGGGCGAAGGCGGAGCCAGTCTCTCGCTCGGCCAACGCCAGCTCGTGTGCTTCGCGCGGGCCTTGGTGGCCGATCCGCGCGTGCTCATTCTCGACGAGGCGACCAGTGCGGTGGATCCAGTCACCGAACGGCGCTTGCAACGCGCGTTGGCGCTTCTGCTGGCCGGACGCACGAGCCTCGTCGTGGCGCACCGACTCAGCACCATCGTCCGGGCCGACTCCATCCTCGTCTTGGCCGCCGGCCGAATTGTGGAGCGCGGCACCCATTCCGAACTCCTGGCGCTGCGCGGCGCCTATTGGCGGCTTTACCGGCAATTCTTAGTCGCGGGAATGGCGCCGGCAGACCACTCCCCCCAACCGCCCGTCCGGGCACCGATTTATGCCTAAGCAACTTCATGTCAATCTCTTCGAGATGAACTGCGTGAGTCACATCATCCATGGACTCTGGGTGCACCCATCGAACAACCGGCACCGCTTCAATGAATTGGCCTATTGGACCGAACTCGCGCAACTGCTCGAATACGGCGCGATCGACGCCGTTTTCCTGGCCGACGTAATCGGAACCTACGACGGTTTTCGCGGCGGGCCGGAAACGGCGCTGCGCGAGGCCGTGCAGATCCCGAGCAACGATCCACTGCTCGTCATTCCCGCGATGGCGGCCGTGACCAAGGGCCTGGGCTTCGGCGCGACATTCTCCACCACGTACGAACCGCCGTTTTCGTTTGCGCGTCGGGCCAGCACGCTCGACCACCTCACCGCCGGCCGGTTCGCCTGGAACATTGTCACGTCGTACCTGCCCAACGCCGCCCGCAACTTCGGGCGGGAGTGGGAGGTGCCCCACGACGAGCGCTACATCATGGCCGATGAATTCGTCGATGTGCTCTACAAGCTTTGGGAAGGTTCGTGGGACGACGACGCCGTGGTCCAGGACCGGGACCGGCGCATCTACACCGATCCCGCCAAGGTGCGCTATATCAACCATGTCGGCCCGCGCTTCAGCGTCGCCGGCCCGCATCTTTGCCAGCCGTCTCGCCAACGCACTCCGGTTCTCTACCAAGCCACGGGCTCAAACGCCGGCAAGGAATTCGCCGCCCGTCACGCCGAGGCGGTCTTCACTGGCGGCCAATCCGCGGCGGCGGTGCGCGCCAATATCGCCGACATGCGAACCCGCTTGGTCCGGCATGGCCGTCAGCCGACGGATATCAAATTCATCGCCGGCGCAGGCATCATCACGGGCCGAACCGACGAACAAGTCGCCCGTAAGCTGGAGGACTACCGCCGGCTGATCAGCGTCGACGGCCGTCTGGCCCACAGCCAATCGCGCATCGACTACACCCAGTATCCGCGCAGTGAGCGCTTGTCCGCGATCATCGAACGCCGGGACCCCGGTTGGGATGAAATCCAACCGCGCTTCAAGCCCGAGCAGACGATCGACGACGTGCTCAAGCAGATCGGCGGCATCAACTACAACCGGTATTTTGTCGCCGGCACCCCCCCGGTGGTCGCCGATGCGATCGAGCGGTGGCTCGACGAAGACGACATCGACGGCATCAATCTGGTCCAATACCACAGCTACGATACGGCCCGGGACTTCATCGAATATGTCGTGCCCGAACTGCGCCGCCGCGGACGGTATCGGGCGGCATACGGCGACGGGGAGACCCTGCGGGAGCGGCTTT
>CAZWMF010000077.1:0-10998 GCA_964634535.1 uncultured Opitutaceae bacterium
GACGAAATCCGGCGAGACATAACCGACGCGCAGGCGCCGGTCGGACGGGCCGCTGGCCGCGAGCAGCCGGCCTCCCGCGCCGGGGAACGCGGCGTGGCACTGCGCCCAGCGTCGGTGCTCGGCCGCCACCTCGGCGGGTGCCTGGTCCGCCAACAGGTTGAGCGTGTAGAGCACATTGCTGTGAGTGCCCGGCTCGAGCCGGGCGGCGAGCGCGGCCTGGTGGTGGGCGAGGGCTTCGGCCGCCCGTCCCTGGGCCTTGAGGACCCGGCCGATATTGTCGTGCGCCGGCGCGAAATCAGGCTTCACGCGCAGGGCGTCCGCAAACGCGGCCAGCGCCTCCGTGCATTGCCCCCGCAAGAAGCGAGCATGTCCGAGAATATTGTGCGCGTCGGGCCGGCCCGGCTCGAGCCGCACGGCCCGTTCAAACGACTGGATCGCCTCCCCCACCCGGCCCGATTCGAGACAGGCGACTCCCAAGTTGAGGTGCACCGCGGCATTGTCCGGAGCCAGCCGGGCCGCCTCACGGAGCGGGCCCTCCGCCTCGTCGTAACGGCCCTGGCTCTTGAGCGCGTTGCCCAGCTGGTGGAGCGCTTCCGCCGCGCGCGGCTCCGAGGCCACGACCGCCCGCAGTTCGGCGATCGCGGCGTCGATCTGGCCCTGGGCCCGCAAGAGCCGGGCCCGTTCCAGGCTCGCGGGTGGATCCCGGCGTTCAGTAGCCGTCATCGAGCGAGGCCAGCGGGACGCCATCCGCCGCAACGCCGTCCGGCAAGGCCAACATGGCTTCCATCATTTCCTCGATGCGTTCGGTGGCGTGATCGACCGACAGTTCCGCCGCCCGGGTCTGGGCGGCCCGCTGCAACCGCGCCATGAGCGGGCGATCCTGGACAAGCAGATGCAATTTTTCGGCGAGGTCGTCGCTGCGCTCGGCCATGAAATGGAGCCCGTCCGTGCCCGAGCGGACGATTTCCTTGGCCCCGCCGGTCCCGCTGGTCACCACCACCAGGCCCGCGGCCATCGCCTCGACCTGGGAAATTCCAAACGGTTCGGGCGTCTGGCTCGGAAAGACCAGCACATTGCTGCGGGCAAACAGGGCCGCCAGGCGACTCCGATCGAGAAATCCCGGAAAACCGACCTTGCGCGCCAGACCGCTGTCCTCGGTCGCCTCCTTCAGCAGCTGCAGGAACGCCGGATCGGGGGCGTCGCCGGCGATCTCCGCGGTGAATTCAACGCCCATGAGATGGAGCCGAATCAGGGCGTTCAGGAACACGTGCACCCCTTTGGCCGGCAGGATCAGGCCCGCATAGCAGATCCGCAGGCGGGTGTTGTCGGGCAAGAGCAGGCGGAAGAACCGGTCGACCCGCGCGCCGGGATAGACGGTCTCCATGCGCGCCGGCGCGTAGCCACCCTGGCGCAGCGCCAGACCGTTCCAATCGCTGCAAGGGGCGATCCAATAGCGCGGCGAATGCGGCTGTATCGCGGCGCTGAAACCCGGCGCTGAATTGGCCAGGGCGTGGAGCACGGGATAGCCGTTGTTCAAGGCCGCCTGCACCATGTCGGGACCCAACAAATCGAGATTGCCGGCGAGAACGAAGTCCGGACGGAATTCGTCGAGTTCGGTCCGCCATTGGCGCAAATTGCCATGATTGCGTCCCATGGCCTCACCGTGGGAATAGAGGGTCGGCCGGCCGCCGCGCCACTCGCCAAAGAGTTCGAGACTGCGGGAGACCTGGCCTTCCAAATCGGCCTCGTCCGGCGTCGGCTCCTTCGCGAGCGCGGGCAGGTTGGCGGTGAGAATGCGCACCGCGTGACCACGCGCCCGCAAGCCCTGGGCGAATTCCCACATCATCCGACCGTATTCACCCATCTCCTGGGGCGGAAACACGTTGGTTAGGATGAGAATCCGGCGCGGCCGGGCACTCGGCGACACGGTCCAGCGTCCGACCATGCGCAAATAGGCCCGTCCGCGCGGCTCTTGGCTCACCCACGGCAGCAATTCCTGGCGAAGCGCTTCGGTCGCCGGCGCGAGCGGATGAACGCGCGCGGCCTCCTCGAGCATGGCGAAGGTCGACATGTCGTCCTTCATTTCCCGGGCCAACAGCGCCAGCCCGATCAGCCCGGCCTGATTGTTGCGATCGAGTTCCACCGCCCGCCGGAACGCGGCGCGCTGCAGGTTTCGGTCGTCCAAGCGCTCCGCGTAGGCGGCGACGAGCAGACATTCGTCGGGGGACCCGGTCCGCTCGAGCAGGGGCTGCAAACGGGCGCGGACGGTCGCGCTCGCTCCGCTCGCCCAGGCCCGCTCGAAGAACCGGCCGGGCTGCGCCAAACCCAGGATGGGACCGCCGGATTCCTCGGGTTCAAAGCCCCAGTCGGCCAACTCCGGGCGCCGGGCGGCCTCCGCGCTGAGCGCGATCACCCGCGAACCGGCAAAGGCCGCCAGCGCGTCGACCGGCGTCGACTCCTGCCACCAAAGCATATCCGCCGGCGCCGAGGTCGGCACGGTGGCGACGCGGGGAAACTCGGCGAACACCGCCGGCAACGGCGCATCGGCGGCGATCGTCACCCGCTCGGCGATCCGGTGCTCCTCCTGGACGGCCTCGTAGGCCGCGGCCGCGCGCAACGGGCCGCCCACCGTCTCGGCGGTGCGCCACCACGGCTCGCCGCTCAAGTCGTAAACCGGATTTACCCGACCGTGGTCGATCAGCTCGTAAAAGGCGCGCAGCTTGGTTTCCGGCAGATGGCTGCGGAACATCTCGTCCTGCCCGGCCCGGCGAATGCGGAGGGCCTCCTGCGTGTGGCTCAGGTAATAGCGGATCTTTTCGACCAATTCCTCCGGCCGCCGCCAGGTGTCGAGATGCCGGCCCGACTCGAAGAGCCGCCCGAGCCCCGCGGCCGGCGCCAATTCGTCGGTGAGCAGGAATCCTCCCGCGGCGAGGGACTCGAAGATCCGCGGATTGAGTTCGCCGTTGCGGCTCACATTTACGGTCACCTTGGAGTCGGCGAAGAAATCGGCGCGTTCGTCCGGCGTGCCTTGCAAAAGTTCGAGCGGCAAGCCGGCCGTCCGGAGCTGGTCGAGCACGCGAACCCGCCGGGGAAACTGCCGGTCGACCTGGCCGACGAAGGTTAGCACCAGCGATGGCGTGAGCGGACTCTCCCGGCAAACCCAGCGCAACCCGAGGGCCGGCAGCCAGTACAGGGAACGCAGCCCGGCCGCGGCGAACAGGGGCGCGTGCTGGCGGGTCGGGCCAAAGATGATGAAGTCGAAGCGTTCCTCCCGCGCGTAGTGGATGAGGCGGCGAATCGGCTGATGGGGATGCTGGCCGTCGCCCACGAGCAAAACCTTCGGTCCGGCCACGGCGGCCAAATTCCGGGGAAAGCTGCGGCCGGTCCCATCCGCCTTGACCACCACCAACTCGGGTTGCTGCTCCTTGGGGAGCTGCTTGATGACTTCGCTCAGATCCACCCGCCCGAACGGGGTCCGCAGACCCTGAATGCGACCCTCGATCGAGCGCGGCTCGACATCCGGCCCGCACACGACCTCGCGGGAAGAAAACAGGGCGTGGCGGCAACCGGCCTGCCGGACGGGACAAAAAATGAGCGCCGGGCGCGCGCCCGAGACTTCGGCGAGGGTGTCGGCGCCGGGCGATTCCGCGTCGAGGAGGGTCTGAGTCATCGGGACCAGAGAAAGCATAGCCTAGGCCCCGCAATTCAGTCGTTCTATAAACAGTTATAATTCAACTAACTAACGATAGAATTATCCTCGTCGGTTTCGAGCGCCTCGCCGTCGCGCCGCCGAAGCGGGAAATTCGGTAATATTTTCCCAAACTCGACGAGTCCTTCAGGAACCCGCCGGAAAGCCCGCGATCGCCTCGGCGACGACCCCGCCCACGGTTTCGCGTCGGTTGAAATGCTCGAAAATCGCGCGCCGAACCGCCACCGGCGTGGCCAGGGCCTGCTCGCACCGCCGCGTCAAGTCGTCCAGATCGCCGTGGGCATAGCGCACAATGAGACCGGCCCGATGGAGCGCCTCCAGGCGTTGGCCCGATTGGGCGTCCTCGGCCAGCGGCACCATGCCGAGGCAGCCCGACCAAAAGGGCCGGTCGGTGTGCGTGGCGCTCATGGCCGGAACGTTGAATTTCCGACCTTCGGGACAGAGGCTCACCTGATAGCGATTGAGCGATAGCCGGTCGGCGACCGAAAGCGAATGATCGCACAAGACGACGAATCGCGACCCGTAGCGCTTGCGCAGGTGCTCGATCTGACGCTGCCGGTGCGCGGTCAATCCCAGTTGGGACCCGAGAAAGACAATCTTCGCCTCGGGCCGCTCCGCAAAGCGCGCCGCGTCCGGAACGATGTTGGCTACCCAACTGCGGTGGACGCAATGGCAGCCGGGCCGCAGTCTCGACCGACCCGGCTCGGCGAGCGGCGATTCGTCGTGAATCAGGATATCGAGATGCGGAGCAATGTCCGGAAAGCAGGGCATGGTCCGGCTGGCCTCGTCGAAGGCATAATACAGAATGCGAATGCCCCGGCGCTGGCAGCCTTGGAAAAATCGGCCGGCCGCCGGCCCAAATTGCTGGGGATGCTGGCCGGTGATCACGATCCACCAATCCTCGTCCGACGGTTTGGTCCGACCCAGAAGGGCGGCGGCACCGGACACGCCAAATGTCCAGGACGGCCGGACTTCGCCGGAGTCCGAACTGACCGCGGCAAACGCGCGCACGTTTTCCCCATGCCAGTCGCAATCGAGCCGGGCCATGCGCATCAGTTCGGCATTGGCGGGGTCGGCCACCCGCCCGCGCAGGTCCGCAGCCGGCAAACCCTCCAGAAACTCCGCCGCCGGCTGCAACGGTCCGGCCCAGGGACAAAAGTGCACGATCCGTATCGGCCGGCGGGCCGCGCGCGCCGTCGTCGGCCCTACACTTCCGTCCGCCTCCGCGATCCTTTCCGCGCCGACGCTCATGCGGCGATCGTGACCGCCTGGCCGCACCAGGCCCGCCACATCGCGCGCAGGGCGGCGCCAAATCGGGCGGCCTGTCCGGCGTGATCCAAGAGGGCGCTGCGGCTCATCGCCGCCCGCAGATCGGCCCGCCCCCGGCGCACGCGTTCGACGTCCGCCGCGAGCCCGCTCGCAATCCGGATGTAATCATCCGCGTCGGCGCCGATCCATTCGGGGTGGCCGACGGCGGAGAGCAGGCTCGCGCCGACGCGACTCGCATGGCGGTCGCCCCGGATCGTGACCACGGGCACGCCCATCCAGAGCGCCTCGCACGTGGTGGTGGTCCCGTGGTAGGGAAATGTGTCGAGTGCGATGTCCATCTGGCCGTAGGCGGCAAAATGTTCCTCCAGATTCGCCAAGCGATCCCACAGTATAACGCGCTCGGGATCCAAGCCGACGGCGGCCAGACGGCAACGCAGCGGCGCGACGATCGCCGGCACGGTCAGGCCCGCGCCCTTGAGCACGAGCCGGGCGTCTGGCACAGCTGCGAGCAACCGCCCCCACGCGACCAGGACGTCGTCGTTGATTTTGCAGATATTGTTGAAGCAGCCGAAGACGACGCCCTCTGGTCCAGGAGGGCGTCGCTCCGGCTGCGCTGCGCCGGACGGTGGAGCATAGGTCCAAGCCGTGGGTGCAAAGCGAAAAAGCCGTTCCGTGCAGAAAGGGTCGGCCTCGCCGACGGGGTCGGTCACCAGGTCGACCAGCCGGTAGTCCATCGACCGCAGGCCGGTCGTGTCGGGATATCCAAGATAGGTCGCCTGAACCGGGGCCAGGCGGCGGGCGAAGAGGGGCAGCCGGTTGAATCCGGTGTGACCGGCCAGATCGATCAGCACATCGAGCTGATCGGATCGAATGAGCGCCTCGACGGCCTGATCCGGTCGGCCTGCCACCGGCCGCCAGACCGAGCAGACTTCGCGCAAGCGGGCCGACATCGCATCGGTCTTGGCCGAATCGTGATAGAGCACCACCTCGAACTGGCCGCGGTCCAGATGCGCCAGGATCGGCTCCAGAAAGTACGCGACCGAGTGCCGGTGCAAGTCGGGCGAGAGAAACCCCACGCGCAGCGGACGGTCCGGATCCGCCGCATTGGGAAAGGACCGCTCCGGGAATGCGGCCGGCTCGACGGCCAACCCGTAGGCGCGGTGCTCGGCCGCCAGTCCCGCTCGATCCTGAGGGCTGTATTGCAGCACCATGAGTCGGGCGCTGCGGGCCTCGTGGTTGGCCGGATTGATCGCCAGGGCGGCGCCATAAGCATTGAGGGCGCCGCGCAAGTCGTAACAGCGTTCCAACGCCAGGCCCAGGCCCGTATGAGCTTTCTCGGCTCGGGGATCGATTTCCAGGGCGCGTCGGTAACACCGGGCCGCCTCGCTGATCTCGCCGCGGTAGAACAGGCATATGCCGAGATTGCACCACGCGTTCGCAAAGCCGGGTTGAATCGTAACCGCCTGTCGGAAATGAGGTTCTGCCGCGGCATGGCCGAGCGTATGCACGAGCACGCCGCCGAGCCGGTCGTGCGCCTCGGCATAGTCCGGGCGGAGCCGGATCGCTTCCCGAAACGACGCGACCGCATCGTCCAATCGACCCAGGCGCCACTGGGCAAACCCAAGGTAGAGCCAAGCCTCGGGGTTCTTGCCGTCCAGCGTCACCGCGGCGCGCAATTCCTTTTCCGCTTCGGACCAGCGCTCGAGGGAGATCAAGGCCAGCCCCAGGCGCAGGGCGCACGCGGCGTTGCGCGGGTCCTGGCGCCGCGCGCTCCGCAGCCATTCGGCCGCCTCGGCGAATCGCCCCTGTTGGAGGGCCGCCGTGCCGGACAGGTGCATGACATCGAAATGCGTCGGCGCCAGTCGCCGCAGCTCCCGATACAGTTTTTCAGCTGCATCGAGTCGGCCAGCGGTGTGATGGGCCATCGCCTGCTGCAGCAACGTGTTGATGCGGGATGGCTTCATGCGACCGCCGCCTCCGGCGTCGGCTCGGGCTGGGCCGATCGCTGCCGCCAGCAGGCCCGGAGCGCCTCGCCAAAACGGCGCGCCTGCCCGGCATGGTCGAGGAGAATGGAGTTGGCCATCCGCTCGCGCAGGCTGACGCGCAGCTCGGCGCGCTGGGCCGCACGGCGCCCCAAATCGGCCGCAATGCGCACATAGGTCTCGGGCGAATCGGCGACCCATTCCGGGAATCCCGCCGCAGCGAGCAAACTGGCGCTCACCCGCGCGCAATGCCGGTCGCCGAGCAGCGTCACCACCGGCACCCCCATCCACAGCGCCTCGCAGGTCGTCGTGGTCCCCGTGTACGGGGTTGTATCGAGCGCGACGTCGATGCCCTGATAGAACTCCAAGTGCTGCCCGATCGTGGGAATCCAGCCGATCAAGTCCACCCGCCCGCGGTCGATTCCCGCGCCGGCCAACCGTTCCACCAACCGAGCGCGCACCGACTCGCGTTCCAAGCCGACCGTCTTGAGGCGCAAGCGCGCCTCGGGCAGCTCGCGCAAAACTCCGGCCCACAACCGCAGCGTGGAATCGCTGACCTTGGCGAGCTTGTTGCAGCAGCCGAAGATCACGCCCGAACCCTCGCGCGGCCGGGGCGTCGGCGCTTCGGCGGGCGGAGCGTAAGCCCAGGCGGTCGGCGCGAAGCGAACCAAGGTTTCGCTGGCGCACGCCTCGGCCGTGCCCGGAACATCGGTGATGGCGTCGACAAACCGATAGTCCAGGGCGTCGAGGCCGGTCGTGTCCGGGTAGCCCAGATAGGTGATTTGCACCGGGGCCAGCCGCTCGGCCAGCAGGGGCAGGCGATTGAGCCCGCTGTGGCCGGCCAGATCGACGAGGATATCCGGCGCATCGGCTCGGACCTGGGCGGCGACCGCCGCCGGCGGCTGCCCGACAAAATTGCGCCAGAGGACCGCGAGCGAGCGCAACCGTTCCGAAGTGGCGTCCTCGAAAATGTGATCGTGGTAGAGGACGACCTCGAAACGCGCACGATCCAAATGGCGAAGAATCGGTTCGATGAAGAAGGCGACCGAATGGGTTCGCAAGTCGGGCGAAAGAAAGGCCACCCGCAGGCGCCGCTCCGCCTCCCCGGGACGGGGTTCGGCGGCGACGGGCGGCCGGGGCGGACCGCCGGCCGCGAGGCCGAAGGCGCGGTGTTCCCGGTAGAGCTGATCGCGGTTTACGCCGTCGAGATTGTGCAGGGCATACAGCCGATAGCTCCGCGCCTCGAAATCGCGCGGGTCGCAGCCGACGGCGGCCTCGTAATCTCTCACCGCCTCCGGGATGCGATGCAGATGCTGCCACGCGATGGCCCGGCCCCGATAGGCCCGGCCCAGGCGCGGATCGAGTGCGAGCGCCCGGTTCTGGCACTCCAGCGCCTCCTCGGGCTCGTTGTTGAAGATGAGCGCCAGGCCGAGGTTGCACCACCCGGCCGCATAGTCCGGCCGCGCGATCAACGACCGGCGATAACTCGAAATGGACTCGGCGATGCGGCCCCGGCGCTGTTGGATGTTGCCGAGATTGTCCCAGGCCTCGTGCATCTTCGGATGGACCTTGACCAGGTGCTGAAGACCCGCCTCAGCCTCCGCGTTGCGCCCGGCGGCGGATAGGGCCAGCGCGAGGCGCATATGGCACACCGCTTCGGCGGGCGCGGCGGCATGGGCGCGCTCGAGCAGGGTCACCGCGGACCCGGCCCGGCCCTCCTGGAGGGCGACCAGCCCGGCCAGATGGTTGGCATCGAACTGGCGCGGATCGGCGGCCAAAATCCGCTCGTAACGCGCCAAAGCATCCCGTAGGCGGCCGGCCCGATGGAATTCGATGCCATCGGCCAGCAGCTTGCGAAGCTGGTTCGCTGTCATGGCCGGAGCGCCGGTCTCGATCCGTCCTGTGTGGTGGTGGTCATCGCGAAAAGGCAGATTCGACGACCGACATCACGCTGCATCGCTAGTCAACGGCACATCCGAGCCCCAAGTTAACTGGAAAGTTACGCCGTTGCGCCGCCGGGCTCCGACCCCGCTAACCTCCCCAAGAACCATGCCTTAGCCTCGGCTCCGCCCGCCCCGCGAAATATTCGGGTTAATCCGCGGGCGCATTGCGCCGATACCCTGGGAAGAGCGGTTCCCGGGCGCCAAACACACCGACGCCCCCGCTCGATCCGACCTCCATGCCGAACCCGCTTGCGTCTCCCGCAACCGCGCGCCCGCCGCGCACCGATGAGGAAATCCGCCGAAAGGTGGACGCTTGTCCCAAGCTGGCCTCGCTTCAGAGCGTGAACAAGGCTCTGACGAGCCTCGTGAATTCCGAAGGCAGCCTCACCTCGCAAATCGCCGAAGTGATCCGCCGGGACCCGTCCCTGACCGCCCGGCTATTGCGCATGGTCAATTCGGTCTATTTCGGCTTGTCGGCCAATATCAGCAGCGTGGAGGAGGCCGTGTTCTTCCTGGGCCTGCGCCAGATCCGCGAACTGTCGCGGGCCACCCCGGTCATCGAAGACCTCGAGCGTTTGCAATCGTCGACCCCGATTTCGCCCGACCTGTGGAAGAGCCTGTGGAATCACAGCATCGGCACGGCGGTGCTCACGCGGGAAATTCTGGCGACCGCGCCGGTAACCTTCTCCGACGAAATCGATTACCTGGCCGGCCTGCTCCACAATCTGGGCAAGATAGTCATGGCCTACTGTTTTCCCGAGGAGCTCATGATCGTGGCCAGTACGCCGTTGGCCACGCCGACGGAGGTCTGCGCCTTCGAGCGGGAAATCATCGGCTGGGACCACGCCCAAATCGGCGGATACTACCTCGAACGCCACAACCTGACCGAGGAACTGGTATTCGCCGTCCGGTATCACCATGCGCCCCAGCTCGCCACCCGCCAGCAGCACTTCGCAGCGGCGGTGCAGGTGGCCGACTACCTCGTGCGCCACACGGGCACTGAAAGCGGCTTTGAGAAGATCGACCCGGTGCCCCTGGATGCCTGGATCGAATTGCCCGGCTGGAATATCCTGTACGGCAGCGACGAAGATGAGTCGCGGATCGCGCGCGCCTCGCTGGCCAACACCCTCCAACGCCTGCCGGACCTCCTGAGCGGCCTCGTGTGAACCCGGGAAACACGATGCTTGGCGAGTGGGCCGACAGCCACGCTCCGGTGTACTGCCGGGACCTGGCGGGAAGGATCCTCTGCGCCAACGCCGCCTTCGTGCGCCGCTACGGCCGGGTTCACGGCGAACTGATCGGCCTGGCCGTCGTGCGCTGCGTGCATCCCGAAGACGCGCCGGCCTTTCGCGCGGCGCTGGCGCGGCCCGCCGGCGCCCCCGGGCCCGAGGCCGGCCGCACCCATCGGTGGCAGACCCCGCAGGGCTGGCGGTGGTATACCTGGGAAGAGACGCTGCTCGCGGGCGGCGACGGGGCCCAGCCGATCGTGCGCGCCGTGGGCCGCGACATCACCCGCCAACGCCTGGCCGAAGAACTCTATATCAAGCTGTCCCGCGCGGTCGACCAGTCGCCGGTCGCGATGGTGATCACGGACGCGAATGGCCGCGTCCAGTACGTGAACCCCAAGTTTGTCCAGAGCACCGGCCTGTCCCTGGAGGATATCCTGGACCGCGACCTGCAGGTGCTGCGCGACGGCCACGCCTCCGACGAGGCCTACCACCAGTTTCTCGCCGAAGTCCGCTCGGGCGGCGAATGGCGCGGCGAACTTTCCCGGCACGGCCAGGACGGGTCGATCGTCTGGGAATCGGTCCAGGTCTCCTGCATCCGCAATGCCGCCGGCGACGTGACCAACCTGCTGTGCATGCGCGAAGACATCACCGAGCGGCGCCAGTTGCAGGACGAACTGCGCCAGGCGCAGAAGATGGAGAGCCTGGGCACGCTGGCCGGCGGCATCGCCCACGACTTTAACAACCTCCTGGCCGTGATGAGCGGCTACGCCGACATCAGCCTCCTGCACACCGGCGACGCCGCGCTCCTGCAGCGCAGCCTGCGCGAGATCAAACGGGCGGTGCAACGGGCGAGCGGCCTGGTGCGT
>CAZWMF010000078.1:0-10939 GCA_964634535.1 uncultured Opitutaceae bacterium
TGGCTGCCGCTCGTGCCCGCGCCGCCGGTAAAGAAGCCGATCGTGACCACATTCTTGGGTCCCGCATTGGTGTTGACCGATAGGTTGATCAGCCGGCCGATGTCGGTGGCGTTCGACAGGGTCAATGCGGCGGGGGCGCTCGTGAGCGAACCGGCCGAATTGGTGGCGACGACCGTGTAGGTGCCCACCGCGCCGGCCCCGGGATTGAACACGACCAGGCGGGCCGCGGTGGCGCCGCTGATCGGGCCGCCGTTGAGCATCCATTGGTAGCTCGTCGCCCCGGTGGCGGCGGCGTTGAAGACGACGGTCGCGCCGGTGACCACCGTCTGGGCCGCGGGCTGGATCGTGAAGACCGGCGCGACGACCTGGGGATCGACGACCAGCGTGGCCGGCTGGCTGGTCGTCATGCCGCCGGCATTGGTCGCCTGCACCGTATAGGTGCCGGCGTCGGTGCTTTGCGCGCTTGCGATCGTGTAGGACGCGCCGGTCGCGTTGGCGATGGGGCTCGAGTTCTTCATCCACTGGAGAGTGGCGCTGGTATCGGACACCACGACCGTGAACGTCACCGGGGAGCCCGCCGTGACCGTCTGGCTCGCGGGCTGCTGGGTGAAGGTGGGCGCGGTCACGGCCGCCGTGACGACGACGGTGAAGGTATACATCGGCGACTGCAGCCCGCCCAGGGCGCCGTATTCGTAGGCGGTCAGATTGATCGCATAGGTGCCCGGCACGCTCGGCGTGCCCGAGAGGAGCGGCGTCGTCTGCGCGTTGCCGCCGATCATGCCGCCCCAGCCGTCGCTCATGCCGGCGGTCGTCGCATCGAGGGTGCCCGGCCCGGTCAGCGTGTTGCCCCCTTCGAGCGCCGTGAACTTCATGCCGGGCGGCAGTTGTCCGCCGATTTTCCACGAGCCGGTGTTGATCGTATTCGTGACGGTGAAGCCGATCGGGTTGACCGCGGTGTTGACCGTGACGGTGTCCGGGCTCGAAGCGGTCGACTGCAGCGTGTAAGTGGTGGCCCCGGCCAGCGTATGGACGGCGCCCAGCGCCGCCACCGTGGCCACGGTGGCGCGGAGGACATAACCGGAGGAAGCGCCGTCGGCGGCTTCGCCGGCGAGGCTGAGGAGACGCACGACGGGCGTGCGTTGGAGCAGGGCGATCAGCGTGGCGGCCGGGAGTTGGAGCCGGAGCCAGCCGGGCCGGTGGAGGAATCGGCGGAGGATGTTCATGAGTGATCGGGTTGAAATCGGGCGGGGAGCAGGCGGGCTAGTGGGCGTCGTCGGGGATCGACCACAGGAAATCGGTCTGTAGGGTCCCGACGAACTGGGGGTCGGCCAGGTCGACGTAGCGGGCCCCGCTTTGCCGCGGGGCCGTCGCCAGCTTCTGGGGATTGAAATTGGCGCGGGCGTGGCAGCTCATGCAGTTGGTCTGCACGCCGACGTCGTTGACGGCCGGCAGGCCATTCAGCGCCAGGCCCGGCTGCGAATCCGGCAAGTTGGCGGGAGTGAAGCCGGCTTCGACGTAAGGGTTGTACGCGTAGATTGCGCGTCCGGTGTTCTCGCCGCCGACGAACGGCTGGTTGGGGTTCTCCATGGCGTAGGCCACCGCCATGGCATAGTGGGCGGGGGCGCCGGTGAGGGCCACGGGCCGCTGGGCAACGATGGCCGCGGTGCTGGGCGCGGGCGGGCGGAGCGGATCGGGCGCCCACCAGAAGGTTTGCCAGGTCCAGCGGGTCATTTCCCGGCCGGCGATATGCATCCCGACGAGCAGGGCGGTGTCACCGGCATTGGCCACGGTGCCCGGCCGGTCCGCGTTGAGGGCCTGCGCCTCGGGCGCGCTGAGTTGGATATTCAGGATCGAGCTGAGCGGGTAGGTGGTCGCGGCGGTGCGCGAGGATCCGTCGGCCGCGCCCAGCGAATCGACCGCGCCCGCGCCCAGGCCGCCGCCGTAGCGATCGAACCAGACGTAGGCGGTCCAGTGGGTGGAATCCCACGGTTGGGGCAGCCCCGGCGGACCGGTCCAAACCGGCAGTCGGAAATAGCGGCCGCCGACGAACGCGCTGGCCGGGGCGAGCCAGAACACCGACTTCGAAACCACGGCGGTGGCCGGAAAGGCAGGCACCCCCGAGGAGCCGCCCGCCAGAAGCGCGTTGAGCGAGGTTGCGCTCAGCAGTTGCTGCTGGGCGATGTGGGCGGCCGCATCCGGGTCGTATTTGACGTAGCCCACCACCTGGTCGGCGGCCGGGCCCGCGGCGGCGGTGGTCGCCAGGCGAGCGAGCGGCGCCCGCCGGCGCAGGGCGATGCTCGCGCTCGGCAGGACCGTCGGGGTGCCGACCAAGTCTTCGGGGGCATACCAGGTTTCGAAGACGCGCAGGGTCTGCCCGGCGTAGACCTGATCGGTTTCCGCGGTCGCCGCCGTCCACAAGCCCCAGGCGTGGGTGTAAATGTTCGCCGCGGCCGCGGCGGCCGAATCCGGGTCCGACCCGGTCATCGCGGTGACCCATCCGGCGAGCGTCGACTCGCTCTCCGGAAAGGCAAAACCGGCGATGGCCGGCTGGGGCAGCGGTTGGGCCACGATCGGGGCCGCCGTCACAATCGAAAGCGTCGAAACGGCCGGACGCAGCGGGCCGAAGCGCGGAACGGTCGCGGCGCAGAGCCCCAGGCTGCCCAGCAGGGGGAGCAGAGCCGGCAGGCGCCGGACCGGGAAAAAGCGACAGGAGGGCGCGGGCATTCGGTCGATTGGAACGGCGGCACCTTCGGCCGATCCGGCCGCCGGCGAAAGCGGCCAACCGTAACGGGCCTGTTACCGCGAAGCCGGTCCGCCCGCCGCGGCGTGGCCCGCGGTGCGGGCGCGGTTCCGAGTCGCGCGGGCGTCCGCGACGGCTGGCTCAGAAGCGCAGGGTCGCCTGCGCTGCGATCAGGCGTCCGTAGCCGGGCCAGCCGGGGTCCCCGCGCTGAAGACTGTATTGGAGCTTGAGCTGGATGTGCGCGGTGAATCGATAGGCCGGGGCGAGGTCGATCCGCGTGGCGTTCTGGCCCCAAGGCCGGGCGATGCCATCGACCGGCACCGTGGCGTAGACCTGTTGATTCCACCGGATGGCGCCCGAGAACTGCGGGGCGAACGTGTAGCGCGCCTCGATGTAATAGGCCAGGGTGTCGGCGTTGGCGACTGCGGGAATCTCGTAGCGGGTTTCGAACACCTCGGCCCACGCCTGGAAGTGGTGCCAGGCGAAGGCGGCGTCCTGGCCCAGCACGATTTCCCGGTAGGCGCCCAGGCCTTCCCCGGGGGGAAGGGCAGCGGCGGCGGACGCGCGCAGGTACGGGCCATCGCTCGCCGAAAGGCCGAGGCTCCACATTTCGTCGGGATTCCAGCCCAGGCGCGCGCTCGCGGTGGGGTGGTCCCAGTCCGTGGCCGTGGGCTGCCAGGTTTCCGGCCGGGAGGAGAGGGACGTGTTCTTGATTTCGACGGCGTAGTCGAACGTACCGAGCACGCCGGCGGCCGCCGCCCCGCTCGCGTAGCTGGGACCCCAAATAATTGGGATGCGCAGGTATTTGTCCCCGTCCTCGTCGAAGGGCGGATACGGCGCCAGGTGGGCCCACCGCTGCAGCTGGTCGGTCGACCGGGCCGGAATCGCATCCCAGATGCCGTTCAGGTCGTCGTAGGGCAAGGGCGCCGTGATGAACGGATTGGTCCACGAGTCGTGGCGCGAGGTCCAATTGCCGACGACCGTGGCAAATTTGCCGATCTGGATATGGAAGCGCGGATCGCCGCCGGGGCTGAAGCGCAGGACGTACTCATCGAGGCGCATCTGCGCGGTGACCTCCGTGCCCGGGTCGAAGCCGCGGTCCACCCGCGATTGGACGAAGAAGTAGAGCGCCGGGCCGGCTTGGCCGTCGAGGAACAGGGTGAGCCGGGGCGTCACCAGATCGCTGCCGTCGGTCCGGATGAAACCCGGGGTCGGCTGCGGCAGGTCATAGGCTTCCAGGTCCAGCGTGCCGCTCAATTGGGCCCGCACCTGGTCCTGGAAGGCGCTGAGCGCGAGGGCGTTCTCCACCGGATCCAGGAAGTCATCCTGGGCTTTCAGGAGGGCCGCGCCCGCCGCGGCGCAGACGAGCATGACCCGGACCGGATTCATGACGGCGGAAGCGGCCCGTTCCCCGGGGCCGGAGCCGGCTGCAGCCGCAGTTCGAATTCGGTCCAGTCGTCCCGGGATCCGACCAAGCGAAGCTCGCCCGCGTGATTGTGGGCGAGTTCCCGGGCCAGGTTGAGGCCCAGTCCGTACCCGGGAATATTCTCCCCGGTGGGACCGCGGTGAAAGCGTTGGAAAATCTCCGCCTGGGCCGCGGGCGGAATCGACGCGCCGGTGTTGCCGATCGCGATCCGCACCGCGGGGCCGTCGGCCGCCTCGGCCACGATCCGGATTTGCCCCCCCGGCCGATTGTACTTGCGGGCGTTTTCCAGGAGATTGTGCAGGATGATCGACGTGTAGCGCGGATCGCCGGCCACGTGGAGCGCGGGCGGCACGGCGACTTCGATCCGCAAGTGCTCGGCCTCGGGCTGGGCGCTCAGGTCGTCGAGGAGACCGGCGATCACCCGCGATACGTCGACCGGGCGCAATTCCAGCCGGAGACGGCCCGCGTCCATCCGGGAAAGCAAGAGCAGGTCGTCGATCAGACTCGATAGCCGGTAGGTCTGGTGAATCAGGTTGGCGATGGCCTCACATTCCTCGGGGCTCAGCTTTTCGCGCGCGAGCAGTTCCTCGAGGCCGACCCGCAGCACCGCCACCGGCGTCTTGAGTTGGTGGGAGGCGTCGGCCGAAAAGCGGGCCGAGCGTTCCGACTCGGCGGCCAGGCGTTCGACCGGCTTGGAGAGCCAATTGCGCGCGAGCAATTCGGTGGCGACCAGCGCGGCCGCGAGGACGGCCAGACCGATGAGGACCACCTGCGTGCGCAAGCGGGCCTCCGCGGTGGCGAGCCCGGCCAGCGACGAGACGCTCACGTCATAGGCCGGGGGATAGGCCGAGCCGGGATTTAGCCGCTTGACGAAAACCAGGCTCGGGATGCCGGCCACCGGCTGGAGGAAGCTCAGTTCGTCCGCCGGCCCGCCGGCGAGCGCGTGCGCGACGGCGGCGCCCAGCGGAGCGCGGGCGTCCGGCGGAATCGACCCCAAGTCCAGGCGACCGTCCAACCAGAGGCCGTTGCGCAGACTGGCATCGGCCGGCGCCCCGGCCGCGTCGGCCGGGGCGAAACCCAACACCAGGGCGGCGATGGTCTCGCCGGTTTCGCCGGAGACGATCGGGGTGGCGATGATCTCGGAAAGGCGGACCGGTCCGGTGAAGTCGGGGGAGGCGATGAAGCCAATTTCCTGACGGTCGGGCAGGCGCGGCAGCCCGATCTGCGCTTCCGCCGCCGGGGGGAGCGCGCCCACGGCGGTCGGATGGGGCGGCGCGATCACCGCGCCGGATTCGTTGAGAAAGCGGTAGAATCGCGCGTGCAGCGTGGCGGCGTTGTCCTCGGCCAAGGGGGCATCGCCCCCGCCCATGACATCCGTCAGTTCGTCGTCGGCGCTGGGGTAGAGCAATTCGAGGGCGTTGTCCTCGAGCGCGGCATGGATGCGGGGCCGGCGGGCGAGCGCCCGACAGCGCTCCACCAGGGCGGCGTTGCGCACCGCTTCCGCGCGATAGCGGGCGTCCAACGCGGCCTGGAACTGGCGGCGGGCCTCCGCGGCCGCCTGGGCGGCCAGGCGGCGCTCGGCGTACACGAGGACGAGAAACGCCGCGCCCGAGACGAGCAGCATCATCGCCGCCACCAACCGCAGGCGGTACCCGCCCAAGGTGAACCGACCGGGTTCCGCTGCGGTCACGGGAAATCGGCCCGAATCCGGCCGTGATCGGCAATCTCCACCGGTCGGGCCAGCGTCGTACGGCTGTCCAGCCAAGCCTTGAGGATGTGCCGGCCGGCGGGCAGCCCGCTCAAGCGAAACCCGCCGTCCGGCGCCGTGACGACGAAATACGGCGTGGGCAGGACGAGGATGATGGCCCGCATGTGTTCGTGGATGTCGCAATGCAGAACGACCAACCCGGGCTCATCGAAGCGCACCGAAGGAACCGGCCGTTCGTCCGAGCGGTACCGGCCGAGGTCGAAGCGCTTGGTCGGCGAGTAGGAAAAGATGTTGTGGTAGGTGGGATCGAAGTTGGGAAAAAATACCTGCGTGCCGGCCTGCACCGGCAGAATCGAGGGCACGAAGGCGAGGTCGCGTTGGGCCATCTCGGCGGTCGCCGGCGTGGCCGGCGCCGGGAACGGACCGTCCACGTAGACCACCGCCACGGGCGGATCGACCGAGAGGATGCCCGCCCGGGTCACGATTCGATAGCGCTGGTCGACGACGGGCGCGTAGCGCCGGCCGGGCAGGCGGACGCGCCCATCCACGGTCCCCTGTCCCCGGCCGACCGTCGCCGGGAGCAAGAGGCAGAGCCCGAGGGCGATCCGGATCGTCATGAGGTCGGTGCGACCGTCTGCAGGGTGTAACCCACGCCCCGGACGGTGCGGATCAAGGAGGCCTCAAAGCCGGAATCGATCTTCTTGCGCAAGCGCGTGATGAATATCTCGACCGTGCGCGTGTCGTACTCGTGGTCCCGATGCCACACCCGCTCGCACAGTTCCGTGCGGGAGAATGGACGGCCAGGTTCTTGCATAAGCACCTGGAGTACATCGAATTCACGCGGCGAAAGGGCGACGGTGCGACCGCCGCGCACCACGCGCCGGTGACGGATGTCCATATGCAGATCGGCCACCGAAAGCAGGTCGCCGCCGCCGGGCAGCGGTGGGGTCCGCCGGCCCAGGGCTTCGACCCGGGCGATGAGTTCATCCATGGCGAATGGCTTGGCGAGGTAGTCGTCCGCGCCGGCCTTGAGTCCCTTGACCCGGTCTTCGACCTCGCTGCGCGCGGTCAGGATGAGAATCCGCGACGGGCAGGTCTCCTGCCGCAGTTTCCCCAGGACTTCCAGGCCGCCAACCTGGGGCAGGTTGAGGTCGAGCACGATGAGGTCGGGTTGATCGGCCAGGGCCGCGGCGAGGCCCGCGGCGCCGTCGAACCGGGTCTCCGCACTATGGCCATGGCGGACGAGCGCCCGGGCGACATGGCCGGCCAGTTGGCGTTCGTCTTCGATGACCAGGATTCGCATGACTGCACTCTCGCAAAACGAGGCGTTTCGAGCAAACGCAAGCCCGATTTATCGGCGGGCGGGCATCCGAGGGCGTCCGAGAGCGCCCGGTCCGCGCAATGTGGCCGCGGTGATTTCCGAGCGGGCGCTGGCGCAATCGCCGAATCTGAGCGGCCGGCAGGCGACCGTCAGAACCCGCGCTGCTGGAGGGCCGCGCTCAATTCCTGCATGAAGGCCTGGGCGTCGGCCGGACTCGGGCGATAATCCTTTCGGCTCACATCGGAAAGGCCCGGGCGCCCATAATTGTCGATCATCCACTTGGCGGTGACGCCGTCGCTGAAGGTCACGGCGCCGCTGGCGACCGCTCCAGGAGTGAGGGTGAGCTTGTCGACCGTGATGGAGACCCGGCCGCCCGCCGGTTCCTCGTCGGCGAATTCCGGCTCGAGTTCGGCCTCGGCTTCCGGTTCCCGGCCGAGACCGAGCTTTTCCTTCGCCTTGTCGAGGAAGCCCTTCTTTTCACCCGGAGGGGTGGGCGCCGGATGCTCCGGGGTCTTCTTCAGGTTGGTGTCCACCTTCGGCGCGGCGTCTTTCAGATTGAGGCCGAGGTCGTCCACCAGAAAGCGGACGTCCATGTAGGTGATCGAGAGTTTGAACTGGTCCGCCAGCTTCTTTTGGATGGCCGACAGGTTGTCCCCGGCGGCGACCCAGCCGGACACCGCTTGCTTCTGCTCAGGCGTGAGGGTCGTCATAGAGTCGTTCAAGTTACACATCCGGCCCGCGCGAGTCCAGAGTCAGCTTGACCCAAATGATGCAGGCGATTGGCGGGTTGCGTGGACGCCGCCGACATTGGTTCGAGGTCAGTTCCGCGCCAGGCCTCGGCCGAGGGGCGCGAGGCTTGCGCCGGAGGGGCCTACGGCCTCAGCAGGCCTGGCGCCGCGAATGGGCGGATCACTTGGCCAGCTGGGCCTTGAGAAAGCCCACGCTTCCGCGCATCGACGTATCCTGCTCCATCATGTTGTCGACCGCCTTGCAGGCGTGGATCACGGTGCCGTGGTCCCGGCCGCCGAACGCGTCGCCGATCTCCTGCAATGAATGCTTGGTCAGCGTCCGGGACAGGTACATCGCCACCTGCCGAGGTATGGCGATATTGTTGGGCCGACGCTTGCTCGTCATATCGCTCGGCCGGATCTGAAAGTGCTCGGCCACGCGCTTCTGGATGGTCTCGATCGTGAGGATGATCTGGGCCTGCTCCACGAGCATGTCGTGCAGAAGCTTCTCGGCGGTCGGAACATCCAACGGACGGCTGAACAGGGCGGAATGGCTGGCCACCCGGATCAACGCCCCTTCGAGCCGGCGGATGTTGCGGGTGATGTTCTGGGCGATGAAGGTCAGGACGGCCTCGGGCACGTCCTGCTTGAGGCTCGAAGCCTTGGACCGCAGGATCGCGACGCGCGTCTCGTAGTCGGGCGCCTGGATGTCCGCCGGCAGGCCCCACTCGAAACGGGATACCAACCGGGCCTCCAACTTCTGGATCTCGCTCGCGCGACGGTCGCTCGACAGGACGATCTGTTTGCCCGACTCGAACAAGTCGTTGAATGTGTGGAAGAACTCTTCCTGGATGCGCTCCTTGCCCGCCAGGAATTGCACATCGTCGATGAGCAGGACGTCGACGTGGCGGTAGCGCTGGCGGAATCGGGTCAACCCGTTTTCCTGCAGGGCCTGGATGAAGTCGTTGGTGAACTTTTCGGTCGAAAGATAGGCGATGCGCGAGTCGGCATTGTTGCGCAGGATCGCGTGGCCGATCGCGTGCATCAGGTGGGTCTTGCCCAGCCCAGTTTCGCCGTAGATGAACAAAGGGTTATAGGCTTGGGCGGGGGCCGAGGCCACGGCCATCGCGGCCGCATGCGCCATCTGATTGTTGGCGCCCACCACGAAGGCCTCGAAGGTGTTGCGCGGGGCCAGGATGCCGGCCGTGGCGCCGCGATCGTCGACCCGGGTGCGCTTGGCCTGCGCGGTCCGATGCCGGGCCGGCGAGGCGTCCGGCGAGGCGTTGCGCGCGGTCGCCACGGCGCCGTTCGCCGGGCTCTCGGCCTTGCGCAGGCTCACGGCCACCAGGCGGCCGGCGGTCAGGCGCAACCGCTGGGAGATCAGGTCCAGATAGTTGTCGTGGATCCAGATCGCGGCAAAGTCGTTGGGCACGCCCAAGACCATGGCGTCCTCGGTTACTTCGAGGCACACCAAGGGCTCGAACCACATCTGGAATACGTCTTCCGGAAAGAGCGACTTAAAGTCACACTTCACGGTCTCCCACAGGTTGGGGGTCAGGGACAAAGAAGGCATGTTTGCGTGCGTACGGTCGGGAGCTTATTCACAGTCCGGCGCCCTGGGGTCTTGCCGCATCCGCCATTCGTCTTCTCCAGCCTGTGCACGCGGGGCAAAATTGGGTTCGGGCCGTCAACAGCGTCTGGCCTAGGGGAATCGCAGCGTAACATATTGACGGCCTTCGGCTAACATACTGTGCCACCGGCAATCCGGAGAGGAGTCGAGAGGGAGATGGGAAGGAACGGCGAAGCGTCGAAAAGTAACTGAACGAAGAGGCACTAACTGTGAACCAAAAAAGGGTTTCAAGCCGAACTTTCCAACAAGTTGTTCACATCGATTCGGGGGATAACTTTTCGCCGTTTTTTTGTTGCTTCGCCGCGTGCCATTTAGGTGAAAACGGACGGCGACGCGAAATCGTAATCTTGCGGAAATTACATCGCCGCGCAACCGGCTTAGAAAGCCGCTTGCACGGTCACGAATCTGTTACGCCCCGGTGACGCCGCGGGCTTTTTTGAATACGCGGTCGGCCCCGAATCAGGTCGGAATCGGAGACGGCTCGACCCATTTTCCGTGCTCGCGAATGAGCGCGATTAGCCGCTCGTCTGCTTCATCCTGGGGCACGTTGTACTGCACGCACTGGCGGCCCACGTAGAGATTGATCTTCGCCGGCGCCCCGCCCACGTAGCCGAAATCGGCGTCGGCCATCTCGCCGGGCCCGTTGACGACGCAGCCCATGATGGCGATTTTCACGCCCTTCAAATGGCCGGTGCGCGCCCGGATGCGCTGGGTGGTGGTCTGCAGGTCGAAGAGCGTGCGCCCGCAGCTCGGGCAGGCGACGAAGTCGGTCTTCGTGCTGCGGGCGCCGGCGCCCTGGAGCACGTTGTAGGCCAGGCGCAGCGCCCGGTCGGGGTCCGCTTCGCTCTCGCAGCTGAGCAGGTCGCCCAGGCCGTCGCCGAGGAGGCTGCCGGCGAGGATGCTCGCCTCGAGCAGCCGCGAGAGAAAACTCGGGTCGGGCTGGAGGGCGGCGGCCGGCGTCGCGCGAATCCACAGGGGCAGGGGCAGGTCGGCCTGGCGCAGGGTCTCGGCCAGCCGCCGGTAGACGCCCACCGCGTGCGCGCCGGCCTCCGCCATTTCCCCGCCCCAGGTGACGACGAGGCCGGCCGGGCCCAGGCGGCGCAGGCCGGGCGCGAGCGCGGCCAGCGCGGCCGGCGTCACGTCACAAGCAAGTGAATACGCGCGGGCCCGGGTCCAGTCCGCCCAGGCCGCGAGCGCCGCCCCGTCGTCCGGCCCGAACCGGCGCAGGAGCAGGATGCCGGCGGCGGGCGGCCCGGCCGCGCCGGCCGCCGCGGCGAGTTCGTCCGGGGTGAGCGCCGGGGCCAACTCGAGCACCACGCAGGCGGCCGCCCCCGCCGCGGCCGCCGCGGCCGCGCAGGCGGCGCTGGCCGCCGCGGCCGAGGCCAC
>CAZWMF010000079.1:0-9589 GCA_964634535.1 uncultured Opitutaceae bacterium
CTCCTTCCGCCCTAGCCCCCGTCCAAATGCCCCCTCGCATCTCACACTTTTTTTGGGCCCCACTACACTAGCCTGAGAGCCCGGGCGGCCCGGATCGGCTCCGCGGCCGTCACGGGGGCCACGGCGCCGCGGTCGGGGTAATTGGCTGGCAATTCCGTGCGCGGCGCGGCAAGCTGCGGGTGTCAATGATTGACAAAGTGTCCAAACCGAGTCCGACCCGCCTCCGCCGCGAGGAAGAGAAGGAGCGGCGCCGCGCGGCGATTCTCAACGCCGCCGAACAGGTGATCGCCAAGAGCGGGTGGGACGGGCTCAACTTTGGGGCGGTGGCCAAGCGCACGCGGCTCAGCCGTTCGCTGATCTACGTGTATTTTCCGACGCGCGAGGATCTTTTCTTGGCGGTGTGCCACCGCGGATTGTCCGAGATGGCGCGGCGGTTCCGCGCGGCGGTGGCGGCCCACCGCAGCGGGTTGGAGCAGGTGATGGCGATCGGCGAGGCCTATTACCGCTTTTCCAAGGACGAGCCGCTGTATTTCGAAATCGTCGAACGGTTCCAGGAGCACGAGGCCGATCCGACCGGTGCGAACCCGAGCGAACAGGATTGCAACAATCCCGGCGTGGAATGTCTGGGTCAGGTGGTGCGGGCGCTCGAGACCGGTCTGGCCGACGGCTCGGTTCGGAAGGCGATCGGCAGTCCCCAGGCCACCGCCATTGCGATCTGGGCGTTTACCCATGGGCTCATCCAAATCGCGGCCCGCAAGCAGCCCATGCTGAAGGAGGAATTTGGGGTCACGTCCGAGTTCCTGATGAAGCACGGCTTTACGATCCTGCATAACACACTTGGCCATAACGATTAGAAATTGTCACATAAGCAATTATTGACAGAGTGTCAGTAAAAGTCCGAGCGTGGGGGTCGTGTTAGCGCATCGTTTGCTTTCGATTGGCGCGATCGGTGTCCTCGCCTTCGGACCCGCCCGGGCGACGCCGGCCGAACCCGCCGTTCCGGCGGCGGCCGAGCGGTACGTCGCGCTCGCCTTTGCCCGGAATCTCGCGCTGCAATCCCAGGCGATCGACCTGGAGCAGGCGCGGGCCCGGCTCGCCGAGGCGCGCAGCGCGTTCCAGCCCCGGCTGGACTTCATCGCCCGCTATTCGGTGGCGAGCGGCGGCCGCACGATCGAGATCCCGGCCGGGGATCTGCTCAATTCGGTCTACGGCACCCTCAATTCCTATTTGCGCAGCCAGGGGCAGGCGCCGGCGTTTGCGAGCGTCGGCAATCAATCCATTCCGTTTCTCCTCGACCATGAGCAACAGACGAATCTGCGGCTCGTCCAGCCGCTGTGGCAGCCGGAGATCTCCCGCAACGCCCGGGCGAGCGGGGCCGCAGCCGAGAGCCGGCGGGCGCTGTTTGGGGCCTACAAGCGCGAACTGCGGTTCGCCGTGCTCGCCGGTTATTTCGCCTGGCAGCAAACCGAGGAGGCGGTGGCGGTTCTGGACTCGGCCGCCCGGCTGACCGCCGAAGCCCTGCGGACCGACCGGGCGCTGGCCGGGGCCGAAAAAATCACGGTCGACCGCGTGCTCCGGGCCGAGGCCGACGACCTGGCGGTGCGCGAGCAGTTGGCGGGCGCCGTGCGCGACGCCCACGCCGCGCGGGCGCAATTCAATTTTCTGCTGAATCGACCGCTGGGCGAGCCGATCGATCCGGCCCCGGAGGCCGAGCTGCGCCGGGTGGCCGAAGCGATCCTCGCCACCGGGCCGGCCGGGTCTTTGACCGGCGAACGCCGGGAGGAATTGCAAGCCGGCGAGCGGGCCGTTGCGGCCGCGGAGGCGCAGGAAGGGGCGGCCCGGGCCCGGCTTTATCCGACGGTCGGCCTGGCGGTCGAAGGCGGTCTGCAGGGGCAGGCCTACGAGACGAGCGGGGACGCGAAGTACGTCCAGGCCTCGGTCGTGGCCCAGGTGAATCTGTGGGACGGCCGCCAGCACCGGACGGAATTGCACCAGGCGGAACTCGCCCGCCGGCAGGCGGAGCTGGCGATCGCGCAGACCCGCGAGCAGCTGGCCCTCGAAATCGAGCGCGCCGCCGACGAGTTCCAGGCCGCGGTGGCGGGATACCGCGCGGCCACCCGGCGGGCGGAAGCCGACGGCGAGGCCTTCCGCATCGTGGCGCAGCGGGCCCGGGAAGGCATGGCCAACCAGCTTGCCTTCCTCGATGCGCGCAACGAGCTGACCGGCGCCGAACTGGGCGGAGCGATCGCCCGCCAGCGCTTGCTCATCGCGGCGGCCGCCCTCGATCGGGCGACCGCGGCCACGCCCGTGGACTAGCTTCATGATCTCCCATCCCGTTTTTTGGCCGATGCATTCCCGGGCGCCCGTTCGGTTCCCGGCGGCCGGCCTGCTCGGCGCCGTTCTGATCCTGGCCGGCGGTTGCGGCAAACCGACCACGGCGGTCGTCCCCCCGCAGCCGATTTCGGTGGCGGTCGCGCCGGTCGCCTATTCCACCGATCCGATTCCCGTCCAGGCGACGGGCCTATTGGCGCGCAAGGCCGAGGTCCAGCTCTCCTTCAAGATCGGGGGCATCGTGGACGCCGTGTTCGTGCGGGCCGGCGACGCGGTCGTCCAGGGTCAGGCGCTCGCGCGGCTGCGCCTGGACGAAATCGACGCCCAAGTGGCGCAGGCGCGCAGCGCGCTGGCGAAGGCTCGGCGCGATCTCGGCCGGATCGAGCGCCTGGCGGCTGACCGCGTGGCCACCACCGAGAATCTGCAGGACGCCCGCACGGCTGTCGAACTGGCGGAGGCCCAATTGCGGATCGCCGAGTTCAACCGCGCGTACGCGGTCATCGCGGCGCCGGCCAGCGGGCGGATTCTCGCGCGGCTGGCCGAGCCCAATGAAATGGTCGCGGTCGGCCATGGGATTCTGCGCTTTGCATCCGACGCCGAAGGCTGGATCGTGCGCGTCAACCTGCCCGAGCGCGAGGCCGCCCGGGTCGCGCTGGGCGACCGGGCGCGGGTGACCCCGGACCTGCCGGCCGCGTCGGCCGTGGACGGCCAGGTGACCCAGATTTCCGAGGCCGCCGACCCCGAGACCCGCACGACCCCAATGGAAGTCGCCCTTTGCGCCGTGCCGGCGCAAGCCCGGTCCGGTTCGGTGGCCGCGGTCGCCATCACGCCGCGGCCGGTGGCAGAGCGCCCCGTCGTGCCCGTCTCGGCCCTGATCGAGGGCGAGGACCACCGGGCCGGACTCTATCTCGTCGACCCGCTGGCGCGGCGGGTCCGCCGGGTGGAGGTGGCGGTCGAGGCGATTGCGGGGGAGCGCGCCTATCTGCGGACGGCGTTGCCTCGCGCGGGGCAGGTCGTCGTCGGCGGCGGGGAATACGTGCACGACGGCGATCCGGTGGATTGGACGGCCGAGGCGGCGGCCGGCGGCCCATGACGATCACCGAATTCGCCGTTCGGCGGCCCCAGTTCACCCTGGTCGTATTCCTGTGCCTGGCGGCCCTGGGTCTGGATTCGTTCCTCAACATCCCGCGCATGGAGGATCCGGACATCAAGGTGCCCAGCTTCACCGTGGTGGCCCAATATCCCGGGGCCAGCGCCAAGGACATCGAGCAACTGGTCGCCCGTCCGCTCGAGGATGCCTTCAAGGAGCTCGACGACATCGACAAGATCCACACGACGGTCAAGGACGGGTACGCGGTGATCGGGCTCGATTTCTTTTTTGGCACCGATCCGGAGAAAAAATACGATGAGGTGGTCCGGCAGGTGAACCTTGAGCGGAGCGAGCTGCCCGCCGGCGTCGCCTCGGTCGATGTGCGCAAGATCCAGACGATCAATGTGGCGATGATGCAAATCGCGCTGATTTCGCCGGGGGCGAGCTACAATCGGATGCAGGAGGTGGCCGAGACGCTGCGCAAGCGGCTCGAGGCGGTGCCGGGCGTGCGCCAGGCCCGCAAGCACGCGTTTCCCGAAAAGCAGGTGCGGGTGTCGCTCGACCTCGATCGCATCGCCCAGCAGCGCCTGCCGCTGGGCCGGATCATCGATGCGATCCAGGGCGACAACGCCACGATCCCGGCCGGCGCGGTCGAAGTCGGCGGCCACCGGTACAACGTCAAAACGAGCGGCGGCTACGCCACGCTCGACCAGGTGCGCGCGACCCCGGTGGGTGGATGGGGGGCGGCGGTGGTCCATCTGGGCGATGTCGCCGACGTCCAGTGGGCTTCGGCCGATCTCGAGGATTTTGGGCGGTACAATGGCGCGCGCGCGGTGTTCGTCTCGGTGCGGCCGCTCGCCTCCCAGAACCTGTCGGCCCTGAGCGAGCGCCTGCGCGCCGAAATCGACCGATTCCGCGCGGTGCTGCCCGGCGACATCCGCCTGGAGATTGGCTGGGACCAAGCCCGCAACGTCGAGCATCGGCTGGGCCACCTGGAGTGGGACTTCGTTCTCGCCTTCGCCCTGGTGCTCGTGACCGTGCTGCCTTTGGGCCTGCGGGCCGCTGTCCTCGTGCTGGTCTCGATTCCGCTGTCGCTGTCGATGGGCATCGCCGCGCTGCGCTACACGGGCTACAGCCTGAACCAGCTGAGCATCGTCGGTTCGGTCATCGCTCTGGGGCTGCTGGTCGACGACTCGATCGTGGTCGTGGAAAACATCGCACGGTTCCGGCGCTTGGGGTTTGGTCCGGCCGAGGCCGCGATCGGCGCCACCCGCCAGATCGCCGTGGCGGTGCTCGGCACGACGGCGGCGCTCCTCTTTGCGTTTTTGCCCCTCCTCGTGCTGCCCGGCGGACCGGGCCAGTACATCCGCAGTCTGCCGTTGGCGGTGGTCTACACCGTGCTGGCCTCGCTCTTCGTCGCGCTCACGATCGTGCCGCTGCTCGCCAGCCTCGCGTTGCGCGGGCCGGCCGAGGCCGAGGGCAATCTGCTCCTGCGGCTTCTCCAGGGCGGCATTCGGCGCGGCTACCGGCCCCTATTGCACTGGTCCATGCAGCACCGCGGCGCGGCCCTCGCGGTGGCGGGCGCCCTGGTCGCGGGCAGCCTGGCGCTCGTGCCCCGGGTGGGCTTCTCCTTGTTTCCCAAGGCCGGGCTGCCGCAGTTTCTCGTGCAGATCGAGGCCGAGGAGGGGGCGAGCGTCGCCGCGACCGACGGGGTGGCCCGCCGGGTCGAGGCGCTGCTGGCGCGCGAACCGGCGATCGCGCGTTACTTCACGACGGTGGGCGACCGCAATCCGGAAATCTATTACAACGAGATCCCCCAGGCCGCGAAGGCCAACGTGGCGGAGATTTTTGCGGCGTTTCGGGATTACGATCGGCCGGAGAGCGCGGCCGTCCTCGAGCGGCTGCGGGAGAATGTGGCGGCCATCCCCGGCGCGCGCATCGTGGTCAAGGAGCTGGCCAATGGCCCGCCGATCGAAGCGCCCATCGCCGTGCGCCTCTTTTGCGACGACCTCGATACGCTGGCGGCGGCCTCCGCCCGGGCCGAGGCCGTGCTGCGCGGCATCAAGGGCACCGAATCGGTCGACAATCCGCTGCGCGTCCGCCGCACCGACTTGCGCGTGGTGATCGACCGGCCGATGGCGGCCGCGCTCGGGGTGCCCGTGGTCGAGATCGACCGGGCGGTCCGGCTGGCCTTTGCCGGGCTGGACGTGGGCCGGTTTCGCGAAAGCAACGGCGACGAACGCGAGATCGCGCTGGCCCTGCCCCGCGGGGAACGCGCCACCCTGGACAATTGGAGCCGGATCCAGGTCCAGAGCGCCGCGACCGGGGCCTATGTGCCGATTGGCCAATTGGCCGACCTGCGCTTCGAAAACGCCTCGCCCGTGATCCAACGGTTCAACCGCGAGCGTTCGAGCACGATCGCCGCGTTCGTGCGCGAGGGTTACAACGTCAACGCGCTGACCCAGGTCGCCGGCCGCGCCTTGGCGCGGATCGCCTGGCCGCCGGGGGTGCGCTGGGAGTTCGGGGGCGAGGTGGAGAGCCGCCAGGAAAGCTTTGGCAATCTGGGCGGCGCCGTCCTGATCGCGGCCTTTGGCATTCTGGCCATTCTCGTCCTGGAATTTGGCAGTATCCGCGGCACGATCATCGTGGCCTCGGTGGTACCGCTGGGCATCGTCGGCGGCATCCTCGGGCTCTGGTGCACGGGCTATAGCCTGTCCTTCACGGCGGCGGTCGGTTTCATCGCGCTCATCGGGATCGAAATCAAGAATTCCATCCTGCTCGTCGATTTCACGAACCAATTGCGGGCGCAGGGCGTGGAGCTCAAGGCGGCGATCGAGCGGGCCGGGGAGATCCGCTTCCTGCCGGTGGTGCTGACGACCCTCACGGCGCTCGGCGCCCTCCTGCCGCTCGCGCTTCAGCGCTCCGGACTCTATTCACCCCTCGCGGTCGTCATCATGGGCGGCCTGATTAGCTCCCTGCTCCTGTCGCGCCTGGTGACGCCGATTCTCTACTCGCTCATTCCGCCGCCGGGACCGGCGGCCCCGCCCGGGAGCCCGGCCTCGGGTTGATTCGACTCGCCGCGCCGGAAACGAGCGGGCGGGACGCCGCTCCAGCGCCGGAACGCGGCCGAGAAGGAATACACCGATGCGTAGCCGGCCTTGTGGGCGACTTCTTCGATTTTCTCCGGCGAGGCCCGGAGCAGGGTGCCGGCCCGCCGCAATCGCAGGTGCGTGAGATGGTCCATGGGACTGCGCTGGTAGTGCTTATGGCAGAGCCGGCGCAGATGTTCCGCGCTCATGCAGGCCAGGCGGGCCAGGTCCGCCGCGGTCCATCCGCGCGCCAGGTCCGACTCGACCTGCCCCCAGAGTCGCCACAGGCGCACATCCACCGCGTCGGCTCCCGCCAGCCGCCGGGCGCACGCGTCGAGCAGGGCGACCAGGGCCTCCATCATCGCCGGTTGCGCCGCGCCCGCCGCCTCGCGGGTGAGCATGTGCACGGTCGCGACAAAATCTTCGGCGTCGGCCTCGATCAATTGGGGCTGGAGCATCCGCAGCGCGGGCGCCCTTGCGGAATCGTCGAAGAAGACCCAGGCGATGCGCCAGGGACCGTCGCCGGCGACCTCGAAGGCGTGGTGCAATCCCAACGGGGCCAGCAGCACTTGGCCCGGCTTCCATTCGACCATGCGGCCGCCGATGAGCGTGCGGCCCCGGCCGGCCACCGAGGCCACGAGGTGGCTGTGCACCGATTGCAATCGGACCATGCGGTAGGGCGGGCGCAGCACGCTGTGCCCGATCCAGATAAAGGGGGCGATGCGCAATATCGGAAAATGGTCGCGGTCGAGCATATGCTCGCGGCAGCGCCGGCCGATGATGTGGGTTTCGCGCAAATACTCGGGGGGCGGGCGCATTGGCATCGGGGGTCCGGTCTGCTTTAATGGGCAGCCGTCGTCCGTGGCAATCGCCATCGTCGCTCCGCTCCCCATGCCGACCTATTTCCGCTCCGCCTTTTTCCACGTCATGCCGTCCTTCCTCCTGTCCGCCTCAACCCTATGGTCCCAGGCGATTCAAAGCCATGGGGCGCTGCGCGACCCCGGCGTCCAAACCCTGAGCGTCCGCCCGGAACGCCCGATCCCGAGCCTGGCGGGCACGACCCCGGGCGACGTCGTCCTGCTCCCCGGCCTGTTTCGCGATCGGCGGGAACTGACGAAAGCCTACCTTCTCCGGCTGAAGACCGAGAACCTATTGCAAAACCATTTGCTCGAAGCGGGGGCGCGCATCGACCGCCCCTACGATTCGATGCACCAGGGCTGGGAGGCCCCCTACAGCCAGTTGCGCGGTCACTTCGTCGGGCATTGGCTCTCGGCGGCGGAGCACATGGCCGCGGTCGATCACGACCCGTTCCTTGCCGCGCGGACCGAGGAGGTGGTGCAGGGCCTCAAGCGGTGCCAGGAACTGAACGGCGGCCAATGGGTGGGGTCGATCCCCGAGAAGTATTTTGCGATTCTGGCCGACGGGCGGGAGCCGGTCTGGTCACCCCAGTACACGCTGCACAAGACGATGATGGGCCTGTTTGACGCCTATCGCTACGGCCACGACGACGAGGCGCTGGCCGTTCTGGAACACTCGGCCGACTGGTTTTCCGCGTGGTCGGAGCGCCTGATCCGGGAAGGCCACGGCGAGGTGGTTTATAGCGGCGAGTGCGCCGGCATGCTTGAGTTGTGGGCGGATCTGTTCGCGGTCACCCAAAACCCGCGCTATCTGCAGCTGGCCTCGCGCTATGCGATGCCGGACCTCTTTCGGGCCCTGCTCGACGGCGGCGATGCGCTGACCAACGACCACGCCAATGCGAGCATTCCGTGGATCCAGGGCGCCGCCCGGCTGTACGAAGTCACCGGCGACCCGCGGTACCGCCAGATCGTCGAGGCGTTCTGGCAGCAGGCCGTGGTGACCCGCGGGATGTTCGCCACCACCGGCAACAATGCGGGCGAGTTTTGGATTCCGCCGCAGCAATTCGCCCGGTTTCTCGGCAGCCGGACGCAGGAGCACTGCACGGTGTACAACATGATCCGCGTAGCCCAATACCTTTTCCGCTGGACTGGCGAATCGCGCTACGCCGACTATATCGAGCGGGCCCTCTACAACGGCGTCCTTGCCCAGCAGAATCCGCAGACCGGCTTGGTCAGCTATTTTCTGCCGCTGCAGCCCGGCGCAAAGAAGCAATGGGGCTCCGAGACGCACGACTTCTGGTGCTGCCAGGGCACCCTCGTCCAGGCCCAGGCCATGTATGAGGATCTGATTTACTACCGCGCCAGCGACGGCGTGACGGTCGGCCAATTTATCCCGTCGCAGGCCACCTTGGGCCGCCCCGGGCAGCAGATTCGGCTCACGCAAAAGACGGATGCCAGCGATGGCCGGTCCAATTTTTCGCGGCCCGACGAAACCACGCGCTTCACGGTCGAACTGACCGTGGCTTCCGACGACGCCGGTCCATGGACCCTGCGCGTCCGGCAACCCAGTTGGGCGACCGGGCCGGGGATCGTCACGGTCGACGGGCAGCCGGTTCCGGTGTCCGTCTCGCCGACCGGATTTTTGGAAATTGCGCGCACCTGGACTACCGCGCGCGTGCGGATCGAATTCTCCAAGCACCTCACCGAGGAACCCTTGCCCGGGGACCGTCGGCGATTTGCCCTGCTGGACGGGCCGGTGGTCCTGGCGGCGCTTACCGACCAGGAGCCGGAGTTGGCGGACGCGGACGCGATTACCCCCCAATACGAGCACCAATACATCGAAGGCCGGGATTGGCAGGCGAGCCACTTTCTCGCGCGCACGCGGCAGGGCACGGTCGCGGTCGAGCCGGTCTACGAGATCGCCGACGAGAGCTACAGCGTCTACTTCACCGCGTCGCGGTGACGCCAGCCGGGGCGGCTGCCCCGCCTGTCTCCGGTCCGGGCGCCCATGCCGTTTACATTCGCCCATCGGCGGGCGTTTTTGACTAGGGAATGTTTACAGACGTTCCCTAGCCGATTTCAAAGTCCCGGCCGATTACGGCAGCGCCGCATATTTGAAGTTCCGGAAGCGAACGTCTCCCGTGCCGACCGCGAGCAGGGCCGGACGAAGGCTCAGGAAGCCGCCGGCGACGTTGTGGTTATAGCCCGACACTTCGAACTGC
>CAZWMF010000079.1:9599-10936 GCA_964634535.1 uncultured Opitutaceae bacterium
TGCTTCGTCCACCGGACTCCGTCCGGACTATACCAGACGGTGACGACGTGGTGATTGTTGCGCAGACGCAGGACGTAGTGGCGGCCGATCGCCGCCGGTTTGGGGAAGCTCGTCATATCGCCCTTCCCGTATTCGATCATGGTCTCCGGGGAAAAGCCCAGACCGACGAAGAGTCGTTCGCTGTAAAACAGGAGCAAGCCCGCCGTCGCGCCGGCGTCGGCGTCGATGCTCACTTCGATCTCGTAGGCCTGATCGCCGCAGACGAAGGTGAGCGGCGAGGTGTCCTTGGGCGACGTGCCCGACGCCCTGAGCACCAGCGCATGGTCTTCGTAGCGATAGCGCTCGGCGATGGGGCCGGCGGGCCGAAAGAAGGTCCACTGGATACCGATCTTGTTCGTGCTGAAATCGTCGGAGAGCGGGAAGCCCTGGCGCACAGGCGTCCCGCCGGCGGGCAGGGGAATCGGGCGCGCGATGTCGGCGCCGGCGGCCTTGACCCACCCATCCGGGGTCCAATCGACCGGCTCGAGAATCGTCTGCCGGCCCAAGTCGTAGTACCCGTTTTCATAGGCATGGTAGACGAGATACCACTGCCGGTTGTCCGGGCCCTCGACCAGGGTGCCGTGTCCGCGCGACCACCATTTTTCCACGGCCGAGGCCGTGTGCACGACCGGGTTGTACGGCGAGTTCTCCCACGGGCCCTCGACGGATTTCGAGCGGGCCATGATCACCATATGGCTGGTCGCCGGGCCGGCGGTGCCGCCTTCGGCCAGGACCATATAGTAATAGTCGCCGTGGCGAAGAATCTTGGGGCCTTCCTGGGCAAACGTTTCGACGTCCCAGGCGGCGGGGTATTTCCAGCCGTCGTAGACTTTCTTGGCCGGGCCGGTGACGCGAAGCCCGTCCTCGGACAGCGGGGCCATGAAGCCGGCGCTGAAAAACAGATAGCGCTTTCCATCCGGCGCGACCGCATGCCCGGGGTCGATGTTGCCGACGCCCAGGTCGATCGGATCGGTCCACGGTCCGCGGATGTTTTCCGCGGTGACGACCATGTTGGTGAGGCGGTTGGCCGTCAGCGCCGGAAAATAGATGTAATAGCGGCCCTTGAAATAGGACAGATCCGGCGCCCAGACGCTGCCGACGTAGCGATGGAGCGCGGGCCCGACGGGTTCCCAATTCACGAGATCGCGCGAATGCCAAATCAACAAACCGGGAATGCTTTCGAACGAGGAATTGACCAGGTAATAGTCCGTTCCCACCTTGAGCACCGATGGGTCGGGTCGATCTCCGGAGAGGATCGGGTTCAGGTACGAGCCATTCCCGAGGTCGGCTTGGCGCTG
>CAZWMF010000080.1:0-10847 GCA_964634535.1 uncultured Opitutaceae bacterium
GCCCTGGTCCATGCCTACAAGTACCGCGGCGCCCGCCACCTGCGGCGGGACATGAGTCGGATCGTGCAGCGGGCTCCCTGGCTGCTCGATCATGTCCGGGGGGCGGTTCTGGTTCCGGTGCCCTTGCACCCGCGCCGGGAGCGGGAGCGCGGCTTCAACCAGAGCGACCAGCTGGCGCGCGCGTTGGCGCGCGCCGCCGGCGGCGGCACCCGGGTGTCGCCGGTGCTGCGCCGCATCCGCGACACGGCGCCGCAGGCCGGCTTGGATCGGCCGAGCCGTCTGGCGAATCTGAAAAATGCCTTTGCACTCGCGCCGCACGCCACCCTTAATCTCCGTCTGCGCCATATCATCGTCGATGACGTACTCACGACCGGCTCCACTCTGCAAGGCTGCGCCCAGGCACTGCGCGAGGCCGGTTGCGTGACGCTCGCCGCCGCGTTCGCCCAAGGTTAATCTCTGCGTTTCATGCATTTCGACAAACCGACCTATACGGTTAAGAAAGCCAAGAAGAAGGATATACCGAAGGGCCTATACACCAAGGACCCGGTTTCCGGAGAAATTCTATTTAACAAGGAAATTGAGGATAACCAGATGGTGGTCCCGAAGAGCGGGCACCATTTCCGCATCGGCGCTCGCCAGCGCATCGACCGGCTGGTGGATGAGGGCAGTTGGACCGAGACCGACGCCGAGGTGCGCTCGAGCGATCCGCTGCACTTTGTCGACTCGTCCCCCTATCCCGAGCGGCTCAAACGCTACGAGCGCGACAGCGGGCTGCCCGAAGCCGTGGTGACGGGTGTGGGTCGAATCCAGAGCATCCCGGTCTGCCTGGCCGTGATGGATTTCCGGTACTGCGGCGGGGCGATGGGCGCGGCGGTCGGCGAAAAACTGACCCGGACGATCGAGTTGGCGGTGGCCCGCAAGATGCCCTGCGTCATCTTTTGCGCGTCGGGCGGCGCGCGCATGCAGGAGGGCATCTTTTCGCTCATGCAGATGGCGAAGACCAGTTCGGCGTTGGGCCGGCTGGCCTCCGCCGGGTTGCCGTATATCTCAGTATTGACCGATCCGACCACCGGTGGCGTGACCGCCAGTTTTGCGACCCTGGGCGATGTGATCCTGGCCGAACCGGGCGCTCTGATCGGCTTCGCCGGAGCCCGGGTCATCAAGGACACCACCAAGCAAAGCTTGCCGGCCGGATTTCAGACCTCGGAGTTTCTGCTCAAGCACGGCCTGATCGACCAGATCGTCAGCCGGCTGGAGATGCGGGAACGCCTGGCGGTCCTGTTGCGCGCACTCTACGTGAAGAAGAAGTGAGCCGTTCGTCCGCCGAATATGCGGCGGCGCAAGACTATCTCTTCGGCCTCAAGGCGGGCGGAGTGAAGTTTGGCGTCGACCGGATGCGTCCGCTGGCCGCTTATCTGGGCCACCCCGAGCGGAGCGTGCCCTGCATCCATGTGGCCGGAACCAATGGCAAGGGATCGGTCGCCGCCATGACCGAGGCGGTGCTACGGCGGGCGGGCGCCCGGGTCGGCCTGTACACATCGCCGCATCTGGTCCGGCTGGGCGAGCGCGTGCAGGTGGATCGCCGGATTCTTTCCGAGGAGGAGATTTTGGCCTATGTGGCCGAATTGCGTCCCACGGTCGACCTGCTGGCCCGGGGCGACCCGGGCGACCGCCCGAGTTTCTTCGAATTCATGACGGCGGTGGCCTTCCTCCAGTTCGTCCGCCGCGCCTGCGCCGTTAGCGTGGTCGAGGTCGGGCTGGGCGGTAGACTCGACGCGACCAATATCGTCGACCCGGCCGTGAGCGTGATCACCTCGATCGGCCTGGATCACTGCGAGATGCTGGGCGACACGCTGGAATTGATCGCCGGCGAGAAAGCGGGCATCATCAAGCCCGGCCGTCCGGTGGTGATGGGCCGCGTGCCGGTTGCCGCCGAAGCGGTGATCCGCCGGCGGGCGCTCGAACTCGGCGCGCCCTTGCGGTCAGTCCGGGACGAATTTGGCGAGGACATCGCGCGGTATCCCGAGACCAACCTGGCGGGGGATCACCAACGCTGGAACGCAGCCACGGCGCTGATGGCCGTCCAATGCCTCGGTCCGGCCGGACGCGCGGCGCAGGCCGGAGCCGCGGCCGCCCTGCGCACGGTCGATTGGCCCGGGCGCTGGGAACGGCGGCGGGTGGGCGGCCGGCTCGTCGTGCTCGACGCGTCGCACAATCCGGAGGGCGCCGAAACCCTGGACCGGCAGCTGACCGCCTTGCGCGCCGAAACCGGTCGCGACCCGGTCGTGGTCACCGGGGCCCTGGGCGAGGCCCGCGCCCGGGCGGTGATCTCGGTCCTCGCCCGGCACGCCCGCGAGATCCATCTGCTTGTTCCCAAGCAGTCCCGGGCCTGCAGCTTCGAACAGCTGGAGGCGGCGTTCCCGCCCGGTTTTGGCGGGCCAATCCGGCGGGATACGGTGGAACGACTGGTGCCGGGCCCCGGACGAATCGAGGCGGGCGGGCCGGACGACGCCGTCGTGTTCACCGGCTCGATCTACCTCCTGGGCGAAATCCTGGCGCGCCTGGAGCCGGAACGCGGCGCCGGCGAAGGTCGATTGCAGGATTTCTAGCCCGCGAGACCGATCAGGTCCCGGGTCGGTGGCACGTCGTGGATGATTTGCGACGGGTGCGGGCCCACGCCCAAATAGCGCAGGTTGGGCACGACGGCGGGCCACGGCTCGCCGGCGTAGGCCACGTCGAGCACGCTCTTCACCATGGCGGCGACATAGCGTCGGGCGGCCGCCGGCAGATCGGCGAATCGGCGCACCTCCGACAGACTCTCCGACCAGCCGGGGTAGGCCGTATACACTGGCCGCAGGGCCCGGCGGACCGCTTCGTTGCGCGGCACGTGCCCATGGCGGACGCCCTGGGCGTCCGCGTAGGCCGTGCACAGGAGCAACTCACCGCGCCAATCGCCCGACCAAGTGAGCGCGTCGAGCTTGTTGATCATCAGGTCCTGGAAGCCGCCATACCGGAGGGCGTCGCCCTTTTCCACCGCGTCGTACCAACCCACCATGCGCTGGCGGCCGGTGCTCGTGCCGAACTCGAGTTGCTTCAACTTCTCGGCGAGCGGATGGCCGGAGTCCATCTGGGTAAGAAACGTGTGGGTCCCCACCTTGGTATCGTAAGCCTTGGCCACCCCGAATGTGTGGATCGGCTGCACGGGGATGTCCGCGCTTTCGAAGAACTCCGGAGTAAAGGTGTGCGAGGCGGTGACGTTGGGCGAATAGCCCCGCCGCTTGTCCAACCAGTAGGATTGGCCGAACTCCCCGATGATGGTGTGGCCGGCCCGCAATTCCGCCAGGATCAGCTCGCGGACCTCCCCAATGTTCCGGGCGAGGGCCGTGCCCGCCTGCCAGTAGACCTGCGCCAGTTTGTCCACGTTGAGCGTGAACGGGCGCGGGCCTCGGAACTGCAGGAAATCGACGTCGGCCGGGGCCAGGGCGCCGAGTTCGATCGCCTCGGCGTTGGCGCGCAGCTCGGCCGCGCTGAGCTTTTCGAAGAAGCTATCCCAGGTCTCCGGCCGCACGCGGCAGACGTGCTCGATCGTGCGCACCGCGCGGTCCGCCCGCTGGGCGATCTTGCGGGCGAAGTAGTTCGCGCCCGCCAGGAAGTCGGCGAAGGTGATCTGCCATTGGCCGACCTCGTCGAGATAGGCCGGGGTGATCCCGCGGCCGGTCGAACCGCGCGGCTCCTCCTGCAGGTGCTGCACGCGGTAGTCTTCCCAAGCGAGGTCGAGGAGCCGGTGGGTCACGTCCGAGACGAGCGTGCGCTCGTCGATGCGCAGGCGGGCGAGGATGGCGTATCCCTTCTGTTCCAACGGACGGGTTTCCCACCAGATTTTGCGCGGATCGGCCACGACGCCCGCGCCGATGGCCAGATAACGGATGTCCTGCTCGACCACCCCGGCGGGCAGGAGGTTGAGCTTGATTCCGCCGGCCGTGTGGCCGGAATTGGCCCCGCCGTTGACCTTGAGCACGACGCCGACCGCGGCGGGCGTCCCGGCCAATTCGCGGGCGATCTCGGGGATGAGGCGGCCCTTGCCCTCGTCGCCAAAGGAAAGGCCCACGTCGGCAATGAGCCGGCTGCTGAACGGCAGGAGCGCCATACGATCAGTTCTGGCGGGTGGAGACTTCGACCACGTCGTGCGGCGCCGCTTCCTTCTGGCCGGCCGGGCTGACCCGGACAAAGCGCGCGCGTTGCCGAAGTTCTGCCAGCGTGGCGGCGCCCAAGTAGCCCATCCCGCTCTGGATGCCCCCGATGAGCGCGGCGAGCACGTCGTCGAGCGAGCCGCTGACTTCCTTGAGCGCATCGATCCCTTCGGCCGCGATTTTGCGCAAATTTTCCGTGCTCTCGTGGCCGTAGCGGGCGGCACTTCCGGATTTCATGGCCGCGTGGGAGCCCATGCCGCGGTAGCGTTTGTAGACCTTGCCGGCGATTTCGATGATCTCGCCCGGCGCCTCGCGGCAGCCGGCCAGGAGGTTGCCGCACATCACGGCGTCGCCCAGCGTCAGGGCCTTCACCATGTCGCCGGACTTGGAGATGCCGCCGTCGGCGATCAGCCGCACGCCGCGCCGGCGGGCGGCGTCGCGACAGACATAAAGGGCGGTCAATTGGGGTATGCCGATGCCGGCGACCAGCCGGGTCGTGCAGATCGATCCGGGGCCCTGGCCGACCTTGATCGCGTCCGCTCCGCAGTCGGCGAGGAAGTCGACGCCGGCCGCGCTGGTGACGTTGCCGGCGATCAGCGTGAGGGCCGGGAACTCGCTGCGCAGCAGGCGGACGGCTTCGCCCACTCCTTTCGTGTGACCGTGGGCGGTGGAGAGGGCGACGGCGTCCACGTTTTCCTCGGCGAGGTTGCGCACGTGGCCGAGGATCGCTTCGCGATCGAGCGTACCGTCGGGCTTGCGCACCGGCGAGATGGCCGCGCCGACCACGAGGCGGAACTGGCCGTCGCGGGCGGGCTTGCGGCGGCTCTTCGCCTCCGCGGTGATACGCTCGACGTCCGAGGCGGTCACGAGCCCGCGCAGGCGGTCCTCCGCGTCGACGACCAGCATCTTGTTGACGCCGATGTGGCGGCTGAAGAATTGGTCGGCCGCCCGGATCGGGTCCGAGGCGATTTCGGCGGCCGTTGCGGTCAACAGGTCGGCCCGCGGCGTCATGACATCGCAAACCGGCTTGGCCTTGTAGCGCTCCTTGACCACGTGGCCGGAAAGCAGGCCGACCAAGTGCCCCTGGGCGTCCACGACCGGAAAGGTGGAAAAGGCGAAGCGCCGCGCCTCGATCATGGCCATCACGTCGCCGATCGCCTGCCCGGGGCCCACCGTGATCGGATCCTGAATCAGTCCGTGGATATGGCGTTTGACCCGGGCGACCTCCTTAACCTGGTCGCGGGCCGGCATGTTGTAGTGAATGACTCCGATTCCGCCGTTGAGCGCCATGGCGATGGCCAGGCGCGACTCGGTCACGGTGTCCATGTCGGCCGAGAGAATCGGGACGGGCAGGCGGAGCGTCTCGGACAGGGTGGTCGAGGTATCCGCATCCTTGGGCAGGATTTCCGAGTACAGCGTCGCCAGCGAGACGTCGTCGAAGGTGAGGGCCGTGGGGATGTTGACGCGGAAGAAGGCGTCGGCGGGGAGGTAGAACTCGGCGTCAGCTGACATGTCACCGAAACCGAACAGACCGGGAGGGGGCGACGCAAATCATTTTGGAGATGGGTTGTGCGCGCCCCGGCCATGTTGTAGTCGGAGGTGCTTTGAACCCGACGGGTCCCTTTCGATTTTCCTACCGGCCGTATCGGCTCGCGATGCGGCGGCCGGTGCGGACGGCGCATGGACTCTGGGCGGAGCGCACGGGCGTGATTGTGCGGCTGGCGACCGAGGATGGCCGCTCGGGCTGGGGGGAGGCCGCGCCCATTCCCCAATTCGGCATGGAGACGGCGGCCGAGGTCGTCGCCGCTTGCGCCGCCCTGGCGGACCGGTGGGACCCGTCCGGAGGCGCCGACCTGGGGACGCGGTGGCCGACGCTGGCCAACGCCCTGGCCTTTGCCGGCGAGGAAATCGATCGCCCTCAAGTCTGCGCGGAGTCTTCGGTTGAAGCCAAGCCGGGCCGCGAAGCCCTCGCGGTGGCCGCTCTGCTTCCGGCCGGGCGGCCGGCGCTGGCGGCCGTGGCCTCATTGGCGGATATTGGCTTCCGGACCTACAAGTGGAAGGTGGGGGTGGGCGATCCACAGCAGGAACTTGGGCTGTTGGACGACGTCTGCGCCGCGCTGCCCGGGGGCGCAAAACTGCGGCTCGATGCCAACGGCGCCTGGGATGGGCGCACCGCCGAGCGCTGGCTGGAACGGGCCGCCGACCGTCCCGTTGAATTTATCGAGCAGCCGATCGCCCGGGATGCGCGCGGGGCCGATGACCGGTTGCGGGGTTTGGCCGGCGATTTTCCGACCCCGTTGGCCTTGGACGAATCCCTGGTTGGCGACGGCGATTTGCGCCACTGGCTCGACCTGGGCTGGCCGGGACTTTTCGTGTTCAAGCCGCTCCTGCACGCCGATCCCCGCGGGGCGTTGGACCGGCTCGCGCAAGCGAAGGCCCGCGTCGTATTTTCTTCGTCGTTGGAGACGGCGGTCGGCGCGCGATCGGCGTTGCGCGCGGCCTTCGATTTTCCCGGCGAGAAGCGCGCCCTCGGTTTCGGGGTTTGGCCGCTCTTCGAACGGCCGGAGTTTGACGGTCCGGCCGGCGCGCCGTTCCTCTATCGGTCCGAGGTCGCCGCCCTCGATCCGCAGGCGGCGTGGGATGCGTTGGCCGCCGACGAATCATGAGCGCGCCGCCGGACAACTTCAATCGGTCGGCCCTGGCCAGGATGCTGGGCACGGCTCCGACGGATTCGGTCCGCGCCCTGCCCGTGGTTGTCGCCGAACGCGATTCGGTCCGATTCATGGCGGCGTTTTCCGCCGCGGCCGCTTCAGGTGCGGCCGTGTTTCTGGCGAATCCGGACTGGGGCGAAGCGGAGCGCGACAAATTGGCCGATCTGATCGCGGGCGCGGCGGATGCGTCAGCCCAGCCCGCATCGGACCCCGGCGAGGCGCGCGGATGGCTCATGATTCCGAGCGGCGGCACGGGCGGGCAGCTCAAGTTTGCCCGCCACGACGAGGCCACGCTGGCGGCCGCGGTCCGCGGCTTTTGCGCCCGGTTCGGGGCGGAACGGATCGATGCCGTGGGCGTGCTGCCGCTGCACCACGTCAGCGGCCTGATGGCCTGGCTGCGCTGCGCGTTGACGGGTGGCTCCTACGTCCCCTGGGAATGGAAGCGGCTGGAGCGCGGAGCCTGGCCGGAGCGGCCGGCGAACGCGAACTGGCGGTGCTTGTCGCTCGTGCCAACCCAGCTCCAGCGTCTGCTGTACTCACCCGAGGGAATCGCCGGACTGCGTACGTTCGATACGGTATTCCTGGGTGGCGGCCCGCCGTGGCCCGCCCTCTTGGACGCGGCCCACTCGGCGGAAGTGCCCCTCGCTTTGAGCTACGGCATGACCGAGACGGCGGCGATGGCCACCGTCCTCCATCCCACGGAGTTTCGCGCCGGATTCCGCAGTTGCGGCGCTCCGCTGCCCCACATCGCCCTCGGAATCGGGAAGGATGGCGCCGTCAAGTTGCGGGGTGATTCGCTGTTCCGGGGCTATTTCCCCGATTGGCGCAAACCGGAGGAGTTCGAGACCGAGGACTTGGGTTCGATCGACCCGCGCGGGCACCTGCAGGTGCTGGGACGGCGCGATGCGATCATCATCTCGGGCGGCGAAAAGGTCGACCCGGCCGAGGTGGAGGCCGTCCTGCGCGCCACCGGCGCCTTTGAGGACATCGCCGTCATCGGCGTGCCCGACGTCGAATGGGGTTGCGCGGTCGTCGCCTGCCATCCCGCGTCGGCGCGCTCGCCGGACTGGGCCGACATTGCTCGCCACCTGGCCGCACTGGCCCCGTTTAAGCGTCCCCGGCGCTTCCTGGAGGTTGCCCCCTGGCCGAGAAATGCCCAGGGGAAGATCAACCGCGGCTTTTTGCGGGATCGGGCCGTTTTGCCCTAATTCGGCATCGACCCGGCGGATGCCGGCGCCAGCACGAGTACGACGATGCCGTTTCCCGGCACCGCGTAGCTGAAGCGGCTTCGAACCCCGGTGAACGTCGTGGTTTGCGGCGCGACCGCCTCCGGCGCCCCGATCGAATTGGTGGCCTCCGCCGAGTCCGCGGCCAAGCGAATGACGGTCGCATTCGGCTGGATCCCGGAAATGCCCGCGAGCTCGATGGTCACGGTTTCCGCCCGGGGACGGGGATTGACCAGTTTCAGGAACACCGCGCCGCTGGCGCTCGCCCGGGTGGCCGACGCGATGAGCGGCGTGTCCCGTGGCGTGATCTTCAGAATCTGGTCGCCCACGTGGGTGCTGAACATGCGAAAGGCGTAATAGCTCGGCGACCCAAATGAACGCAGGGCATCGTACCCGATCAAATCGGGGCGCCACTGGCGGCCGCCGGGATTCACGTTCACGAATAGCGGCGCATAGCAATGCATCGCAACCAAGTCGGAATTGCGCTCCAGGTCGGTCATGAACGCGGCGTCGCCGATCGCCGATTTCAGGTTCGGCGTGGGCGGCTCGCCCGCCGAGCGTTTATCCCACGGCGGAAATGCGGTTTCATATGCGGCCCACTCCCCCACGAAGACTCCCGGGCCGGATCGATCGGATTTCTCATATTGGGTCGTCGCCATCCGGAGGAATTCGCCGACCGGGGAATAATAATGATCGTCGATGAGATCCGGCGGGCGACTGTGCACCCGTTGCGCGGCGGGGGCGCTTTGCGGCACCGTGGAGATCAATTTGAGGGCCGGATACCGGGCCTTGATCGCGTCAAAGAATTGCGTGAAGCGTCCGTCGTAGGTGTTGCCCTTGTCGAAGTTGTCCTCGTTGCCGATCTCGACGAAGCGCAGGGGAAACGGCGCGGGATGCCCATCGGCCGCGCGGCGCGCCCCCCAGGGCGTCGCCGCGTCGCCGGTCACGTAGGCGATCTCGTCGACCGCGTCCTGGACAAACGGGGCCAGCGCGGGGCCGGCCGGCACGCATTCGCCCTCCAGCGAATAGCCGGCGTAGACCGCCAACACGGGCTCCGCCCCCATGTCCTCACACCACTCGAGGAATTCCAGCAAGCCCATCCCGTCGGTCGAACGATACCCCCAGGGGCTCAGGTGGCCCGGGCGCCGTTCGACGGGCCCGATGGTCTTCTTCCAATCAAACCGTTCGGCGATGGTATTGCCTTCGACATAATTTCCGCCCGGAAAGCGCAGGAACTTCGGTCTTAGATCGACCAGCTTTTGCATCAGATCCGGCCGCAAGCCGTTGGTTCGATTGTTCCAGGTCGGCGGGAAAAGTGAAACGAAGCTGAACCAGGCCGTTCCCGGCCGGTCGATCGTCACGGCGAACCGAGCCGCGGTGGTCGCCGCCACGTCGCCCGTCGTCAGCGTCACCGCGTACGGCCGCCATTGATCGGACAGGCCGGCAATCTTGCCGGTGGCGAAGACCGTTCGTCCGTCGGCGCTCTCGATCTGCACGGTCACGGCGCCGGCGAGCGCGCCATGCGCTTTTGCAAAGAACGAGGCGCGATAAGCCGTGTGGGGCAGGACCGGTATACCCCAATAACCGTCGTTGGCGAAGCCGGCCCGCTGGTTGGCGGCCAGCTTCGTGACGTCGAGCCGCAAGCTGACCGGGATGTCATCGTTGAGGGGTTGCGCGCGGTCGAGCGCGAGGGTGGAGGCGGCGCCGGCGTCGTCGACGGCGGACCAATGGACGGGGGTATCCGGGGAATCCAGGAAAGCGCGGTTGCGGATGAGTTCGGCGTACAATCCGCCGTCGTAGGAAAAATTGATTTCCTCGGTCATCAGGCCGTAGAGCCGCGGGCTCACTCCACCGATGGGGCGGGCGAGGTCGATCGTGAGCGTCGGCTGGGCGCCGCGCAGCAGCGCGGTGGCGACGAGAGGCAGGCAAATCCGGGCGAGCGTGTTTAGGGTAGCGTTCATGGGATATCCCAATTGGGGTGGAGACCGCCAAGCGATATCCTGAACCGAACCCGCGGGATCGTCGAGTAAGACCTCGCGGCGATTATCTCTCCGGCGTGCCGGACGCCATCTGGAGGGCTTTTCGGCGAGTACGCCCGAGAAGCGACGAGTGCGACAACCGGTCCCCCGAACGCCGACTGCGCCGGATTGCGTCCTCCGCCGGTGCGGTCGGATGGGTTTCCCCCCAACCTATCCCGCGTCGACCCAGGCGGCGATCGCGGGCGGCAGGGCGTGGCGATGCCGGGTGGAACTTGCGATGCAGATGTGCACGGTGCGCAGGAGGCCGGCCCGCTTGGCCGGCGGGCCCAGTCGGGTCAGCGTGTAGCGAATTTCGAACGAATCCTCGGTCAACCGCTTCGGCGTTAGCTCGACGGCGACTCGATCGCCGGTGCGCAGCGGGCGTTGGTAGTCGGCCTCGGATCGCGCCACCGGAACCATCGTGCCGGTGCCGGCGAAAAATCGGGCGAGATCGATCCCGGCGGCGGCCAGCGCCTCCTCGTAGGCTTCGTGGCCGATCGCGAGATAGTTGGCGAAGAACACCACGCCGGCGGCGTCGGTATCGGCGAAGTGAATCGTCCGGTGGTAGGTGAACGGCATGGGGGGAGTCCGTTGGGCTTGGCTCGGGTTGAATTGAATATGCCCTGCCGGGGCACGCTTCGCAAGACCCCGAAGACCGTCAAGCCGGCCATCATGGTCCAGAACATCAGCGGCGGCTTCTCG
>CAZWMF010000081.1:0-4770 GCA_964634535.1 uncultured Opitutaceae bacterium
GCCCCAACCAGCGCAACGCCTGGAGCAGTTGGCCGCTTTGGCCGCGACCGCGCAGGAAGAAGCGCGGTGCCGTGTGCCGCAATTGGATCTTCAAGCCGCCGACTTCCGTGGTTCCCGACCGGCCATCGGTGCGCATCACGACTTGCGCTGGGACCTGCGTTGAAAGGCCCAGGGCATTGGCGGCTGTGGCTCCCGAAGCATGGACGGACCATCCATTTTTGCGCGCAATGGCAGCAGCGACCTCCGATGCCGCTGGAGGGACCTCCCGATTGAGCAGTTTGCTGAACGTCGGAAAGTAGTAGAGTCCGGCCTTGATTCGGCGAAGCCGGCCCAAGCGATTTAGTCGAGAGAGTGCCTGATCCATGGCCGCTCGATTGCCAAGGTCCAGAAAGTCGCTTGATGTAAAGACGCGACCACGCCCCGCGCCTCGTGCACGCTTAAGTATCTTGTGTGAAATAGGATAAGCCGTATTCATTTATATTTTAATGTCAGAAAAATAGGCTATTTTTTCTAACTGTCAACTACGCCTAAGAATGCTCCAAAAAGGGGGAAACCCTTGTGAGTCTTGCCGTCGATGGCAATTGTTGCAAAAGGCGCAACAGCCGATCCCCGCTTCAGTTCTCCTTCTTCTAAAGTGTCTAGGATAAGGCCTTACCGCGTAACGATTAATCACTCACTCCGGCCAAGAAAATCGATGAGCGATGGTGGTGAAGGAAGTAGCACTGATCGGAATTGAAGCCGCCAACCCGCGGCGGCGCCTCCACATTGACTCCCATGCGCCGAAGAGAATCGGGATCGGCGACGGGCGAGATGAGCGTTTCGCCAGAGTCCTCGAACGAAATGAAACCCCGGTCAAAGAGGTGATCGATGGAAGGGGTGATAACCCAGCGGGCCTGCCGCAGGCCCGCTGGGTTATCACCTGTGTTCAAATAACTGCGCCTTCGCATGACGTCGAGGGGACTCGCCTGCTGAGCGCTGTCGCAGACGAATATTGCGTCTGCCGAAAGTCAAAGTGCGTAAGTCTTGCGAAGAAAGGGTGGGCTCGTCGCAGCGGTTGGCTTGGCGATGCGCGCAAAGCTCGGCGTCAAGATCATCTAAACGCGATAAATTAGTTTTATCTTGTTAAACTGATAAAAATCATCTATCTCATTTAAGTGATATGACTGAGTACCCTATTCAGATTCCGCAGCAGCTAGGACCGATCCTCCGGGGCTTTCGCCGTGAGCAAAAACTGACCCAAAAGGCCGTCGGTGCCCGCGCAGCTCTGGCCCAAAACGCCATTTCGCAGATCGAGTCGAAGCCCGGGCCCGCGAGCCTGGATAGGCTCTCCCGGGTGCTTGGTGCGCTCAATCTCGAGCTTGTCGTGCGTTCCAGAACCCCGACCGCCTCAACGTCCAAGTCAGCCTGGTAACCTATGGGCCGCTTGAGCAAGTCCCGCGCGCTTTCGATCTGGATGAATGGCGAACGCGTGGGCGAATGGCGGCTGCCTACGGGCGGCGGCCAGGAGCTAATTTACGCCGAATCCTGGCTTTCATCGACGGCAGCACGACCCATTTCGCTGTCGTTTCCCTTGCGCCCATCCCAGGAGCCTTATCGCACGGGAGTCGAAGCATTCTTCGAGAATTTGCTGCCTGATAATGGTCGTGTTCGCGAACGAATCCAGCGGCGTTTTCGAACGAATTCAACGCACGCTTTCGATCTTTTACAGGAGATCGGACGCGATTGCGTCGGTGCATTGCAGCTGCTGCCCGAGGATGCCGAGCCGCAGGAAATCAAACGAATAACGGCCGAAAAATTGCCTGCAGACGGGGTCAGTCAGGTTCTCGCCGCATCCTTGGGGCCGGGCTTTGGCGCCGAGGGGAAGACTGATGACACCTTTCGAATTTCACTCGCCGGAGCACAGGAGAAAACGGCTCTGCTGTGGCATGAAGGAGCATGGCACAAGCCGACGGGAGCTACCCCGACCACCCATATTTTCAAGCTTCCCATGGGGGTGGGCCCCCACGGCATCGACCTTTCAACCTCGGTGGAAAATGAATGGCTCTGCGCACAAATCGTTCGCGAGTTCGGCATTCCGGTTGCTCCGTGCCAAATGACGACGTTCGGCGACTACCAGACGCTCATTGTGGAGCGATTTGATCGGAAATTGGCACCGGACGGCGCTTGGTGGCTTCGTCTGCCGCAAGAGGACTTCTGCCAAGCAACGGCAACACCGCCCGCGTTGAAGTACGAGAACGAGGGCGGTCCGGGTATTCGGAAGATCATGGAATTGCTCTTGGGATCGCAGCGAGCGGAAGAAGATCGCCGCGATTTCATGCGGACCCAACTCGTGTTCTGGTTGCTGGCCGCGATCGATGGGCACGCGAAAAATTTCAGCCTTTTTCTACTTTCAGGCGGCGCTTACCAGCTCGCCCCGCGATATGACATCCTCTCCGCCTATCCCCTGCTAGGGCATGGGAAGCTCGCACCACAAAAAATCACAATGGCAATGGCCGTGGAGGGGAAGAATCGCCATTACCACTGGGAGCGCATCAAAGCCACACACTGGATCGAAACTGCCAAACGGTGTGGCGTTGCTGACATGAACGCAATCGTCGCGGACCTTGTGGCACGAGTTCCCGGGATTCTGGAGCGAGTGAACGCTCGGGTGCCGGCAGGTTTCCCCGCCCAGATTTTGGATCCGATTTTCGACGGCGTTCGTCGAGCTTCGGAACGCTTATGTTCAAATTAGGGCAATTCCTCATTTCAACTCTAGCAGCCGAACCCTGTCCGATCACCGATGACTGACGAAACTTCAACCCGTCCGCCGCTTCCTGGCGCGGCGGTCCCGTGTTGGACTCCGTGGGAACGTTGGGGCGTCGCCGGGCTGATGCTCGTCTTGGCGGCGTTGACCGTGCCGACCCTTGGACGGAATGGCTTTTGGATCGATGAAATCTACACCGCGAATCTGACCCGCACCTGGGGGAGCATGTTCGAGTTTCTCACCCGTCAGGAAAACAATATGGCGCTCTATCTTATCCTGCTGAGGGGATGGGAGAGCTTGGGGAGTGACGAATTTACCATTCGGTTGCTGTCCGTCGTGTTCGCCCTGCTGACGCTTCCCGTCTTCCATGCATTGGCGCGCCGGCTGTTCGACGGGCGCACGGCGCTGATCGGCGGGGCTCTGTTGGTGAGCAATCCGTTCTTCCTCTATTATGCCAGTGAAGCGCGCAGCTATAGCCTGCTCGTTTTGCTGACCACTACGGCGAGCCTTTGGTTCGTCCGGGGCCTGGACGAGCCGCGTTACCGGATCTGGGTCGCCTATGGCGCGACGCTGGCGGCGGGGGTCTACGCGCATTATTTCGCCCTGCTCATCGTTCCGGTGCATGCCCTGGCCCTCTTGGGAAGGAAGGTTCCGTGGCGCCAGATCGGGGTCGGCTTGGGCGTGTTCGGGCTGCTCTGGCTGCCGCTCGTATGGTTTCGGCCGGCGGCATCGGCCCATGAACTCGACTGGCTGGGCCGGCCCAATCTGGCGAGTCTCTCATCGGTGTTCCGGGCGTTTTTTTTCTCGGGCCGGCTCGCCAACGGGATCGTGGCCGGCCTGTGCGCCTGGCTCGTCGCGCGCTGGGCGCTGCGCCGTGCAACGATGTCTGCCCGCCAGGGTTGGTCATTGAGGTTGGCCGTTTCGTGGCTCGTGGTGCCGGTCGTGATCGCGTTCGGATTCTCATTGGTCTGCAAGCCGGCTTTTTTCAGCCGCTATTTGATTGGTTGCGTGCCCGCCGTGGCCCTGATCGTCGCGGTGGCCATCGCCCAAATGAGAACCTGGGCCGCGGTCGGCACCGTGCTCGTGCTGTTTGCCGCGTTGATCACGCGGGACCTGCGCCACGGATTTGGTCACGGCGGACCGTGGCGCGAGGCGGCGCAGTATGTGCGGAGCCACGCGGATGCCGGCGATGCGATTCTCTGCTATCCGTCCGATACGGCCGACGCCCTGCGCTATTATCTGCAACGCATGGCGGCCCCCCGCTCCCTGATGCCGCCCGTTCTGGCGCGAGGCCCCACCGATCCGGAAGGCGGTTCCGTCGGCACCGATCCAGCCTTGGGCGCCGCCGCCCAGTTCGGGACCGAGGGCAAGCGGGTCTGGTTGGTCGTCCTGGCGAATTCCCTCGCCGATCAGATGAATCCAGGCGTGCTGGCGAAACTGGAGGCGACATTGGCGGCGCGGCTTCGGCGCCAGGAGGTCGTGCATTGCCTGCATCGGGGCGCATACACTTTCAACGATATCGACATCATTTGCTTCAGCCGAGATTTGGCCGCGTCACCGCCATCGAACGCGGGCGCCGGGAAGCCGTAGCGCTGGGTCGCGTGGGTGAAGTGCCGGCGGGCGCCGCCGGGATGCGATCTTTGTCGCCCTGCCGGAGCGCGCGCCCCATGATGGGGACTCGCGCCCGATGACCCCGACCCGAGTCCTCACCCCGATCGCATTCATTTTCCCGCTGCTGGTATCCGGCACCGTGCTGTCAGCAGGACCGGCGGAAGCGCCGCGGGTCATTGAGGCCGACCTCGGCCGCGCCGCCGGGCCATTCAACCGGATGGGCGACCTGTGCGTGGGCGCGGGCCGGGCGAACGAAGGGTTGCGGGCCGATTGGCAGCAGCAGTTGGCGGAGGTCCACCGCGAGTGCGGCTTTCGGTATGTTCGTTTTCACGGCCTATTGTGCGACGACATGGGCGTCTACCAGGTCGACGCCAAGGGCCGGGAGCACTACAACTGGCAGTATGTCGACGCGTTGT
>CAZWMF010000081.1:4780-10843 GCA_964634535.1 uncultured Opitutaceae bacterium
TGTTCGACGCGCTGCTCGGGCTGGGCGTCCGGCCCTTCGTCGAACTCGGTTTCATGCCCTCGGCGCTCGCCAGCGGCTCGCACACGATTTTTTGGTGGAGGGGCAACGTCACTCCTCCGAAGGACATGGCGAAGTGGGCGGCGTTGATCCGGGCCTCCGTCGCCCATTGGACCGAGCGTTACGGTCAGGACGAGGTGCGGCGCTGGTATTTTGAAGTGTGGAATGAGCCCAATTTGGCGGGGTTCTGGATCGGGGACCAAGGGGGGCGCACCGGGGCGGCGTGGGATGGCTATGCCCGGACCGAGTATTTGAAGTTGTACGCGAGCACCGCGGCCGCGATCAAAAGTGTATGCCCGGACTATCGGGTGGGCGGCCCGGCCACCGCCGGGAACGCCTGGGTGCCCGAAACGATCGCGTTTTGCGCCGCCCAACACGTCCCCATCGACTTCATTTCCACGCACCACTACGCGGTGACGGCGGGCTATCTCGACGAGACCGGCAATGCCGGGACCGTGCTGGCGCCCGACCGGCGCGCCATGATCAGCCAGGTCCTCAATTCCCGAGCGCAGATCGCGGCATCAGCGATGCCCGGACTGGAGCTCCATTACACGGAATGGAGCACCGCCTATACGCCCACGGATCCCGTGCACGACAGCTATGACAGCGCGGCGTTCATTCTCAACAAGCTCAAGGGCGTCGGGCGCGCCGCCCAGTCGATGTCGTATTGGACGTTTACGGATATCTTCGAGGAGGCCGGGCCCCGCGCCACTCCGTTTCACGGCGGGTTTGGCCTGCTCAACTACCAGGACATCCGCAAGCCGGCCTTTTTCGCCTATCAGTTTCTCCATCGGCTCGGCGACTTGGAACTGGCGACGCGCGACCCCGATGCGTTCGTGTGCGCGGATGCGACGGGGAGCGTGCAGGCCCTGTTTTGGGACTTCACGATCACCTCGCCCGGTCCGCAGGTGATCGACCAGGATTTTTACAACCGGGACCGGCCGGCCGCGCCGGTTCCACCCGTGGCGTTGAAACTCCGCGGGTTGACGCCGGGCGCCTACCATCTCGACGCCTATAAGGTGGGTTATCGCAGCAACGACGCGTATACGGCCTATCTCGATCTCGGCGCGCCCGCGCAGCTCACCCGCGGGAATGTGGCGAAACTCAAGGCGGCGGCGAACGGTGCGCCTTTCGCCACCGCGGTGGTGCAGGTTGGCGTCGAAGGCACGTTCGAGAAGGAATTTGCGATGCGGCAAAACGACGTCGTCCTCCTTACGCTAAGAAGGGTGGCGGCGCCATGATTGGAAGCCGCTTGCGACGGTCGATTCGGGATTTGCGCTCGTGCGTGATCGGAGGTGGCGGCCAATTCAAGCCGGTAAAGATTGCGCTGGATTTGTCGGAACGGACGGAGATTGCAGTTTGTGACGGACGGTCGCCCTCCCGAGCCCGTGTGAGGATATAAGGCCGGGTCCGACTCAACCGGAAATGCCATGAAACGGATGCTCAACCGCCTGGTTCTCGCCGTTCTCGCCTCCGGCCTCGTTTCGCGCGGCGGAGCCCAGGGCGACGGCGCGGCGGCCGTTCTGGCCCGGGATGCCGATTACCGGCAGATGTTCGCTGCGCTCCATCTGTCCCCGCCCGGTCCCGCCGGGACGACGGTCGATGACTCCCATCGGCCTTCGGATGTGCAGATGCGCGCCGATGGCCGCCATTGGGTGGATCGGGCCGGTCGCACCGTGGTGCGATCGGCTTGGGGCACCTGGACAAACTACGACGAGGCCAGCGCCAATCCCTATCCCTTAACCGACCCCTTGCGGCGGATGGACGGCGCGCGGGTGACGACGGCCGCCGATTGGTGGGGCGAGCGGCGCCCGGAGATCCTGCGCGAATTCGCGACGGAAATCTATGGGACCGTTCCTCGGTTCACTCCGGCCGTGACCTGGGCGGTGACCGGAGTCGACGCTCACGCGCTCGGCGGAGCGGCGATTCGGAAAACGGTGGCGGGACGCATCGATAATTCGGGGTATCCGTCCGCGAATCCGCGGCTGGCGCTCACGCTGTGGCTCCCGGCGCACGCCCAGGGTCGAGTGCCGATCATTGTGGTGGTGAGCGGTGGTTTGTCGCTCGGGCCGCAGCGCGACGGCACAAACCGGGCCTTGCCGGTGCCGGTGGTTTTATCGGAGGTGCTCGCACGCGGTTGGGGTTACGCAATCTTTGACGCCACGGCCGTGCAGGCGGACTCGGGCGCCGGGTTGGATTCGGGCATCATCGGCTTGGTCAACCAGGGGCGGCCGCGGCGACCCGACGACTGGGGTGCGCTGGCGGCCTGGGCGTGGGGGCTCAGCCGTTCGATTGATTACCTGCAGACCGACCCGGCGGTCGATGCGACGCGGCTCGGAATCGAGGGCCATTCGCGCTGGGGCAAGACGGCGCTGGTCGCGGCGGCGGCTGACGCGCGCTGGGCCGTGTGTTTCGCCAGTTGTTCCGGCGAAGGCGGCGCCAAGCCGTCCCGACGCAATTTTGGCGAGACGCTCGACGACGTCGGGGGCGCCGGCGAGTACCATTGGATGGCCGGCAACATTCTCAAGTACTGCGGTCATTGGGGCGAACTGCCGGTCGATGCTCCGGACCTGCTCGCGCTCATCGCGCCCCGCCCCGTATTCATCACTGGCGGCACCGGCGACTCCTGGGCCGATCCGCACGGCGAGTTCCTGGCGGTCGTCGCGGCCGGACCGGTCTATTGCTTGCTCGGCCGGAAGGATGTCGGGACCAGGGTCATGCCAGCGCCAGATGCCTTGTTGATATCGGGCGATATTGCCTTTCGCTGCCATGAGGGCGGTCACACCGATGTGCCGGATTGGCCGGTCTTTCTGCGTTTCGCTTTCCGGTATTTTCAGGCGACCGGGTCCGGGGCTCGCCCGGACTCTCCCGGTGGATTGCCTGTTGGTGGAGCTCATCCGCCACCCGGAGCGTAGTCCCAAGCATAAAGGCACGCCCGGAAATTTCATGGAAACGGCCAAAGGTCGCTCGAAGCGCCGAGCAGAAAAGGCCGAGGGTTACTGAGGTGGGCTTTTAGCCCATCGCTTCGACCCCGAGGCTTTTTGTGCCCTAGCGATTCGGGCGAGATTTGGTCGATTTTCAAGAGACTTCCGGGCTAGAGCCGGCGTCTGCCGGGCGGATTGGGTTTTCGTTTCTTGGGTGACGGCAGGACCCCGATCCGAATGTCCCGGCGTCGCACCAAGCCGATCAGGCGCTCCGCCACGGGTTCGAAATCGTCGGCGGATTCGGGCAGGTAGAGCCACTTTCCCAGGATGGGATGGGGCGCCAGCGCCGGATAGTCCGCGGTCAGCGACGCGTGGTGTTCCCGATAGGTGCATACGAGGATACCCCGCCACGGTTCGGCCTGCGCGGAAAAGCAAAGCATCAGTTTGCCGCCGAGGTAAGCGGCCTGGGTGCCAAACATCGCCCGCCGCACAAAGGTTGGCTCCGCCTCCAACGGTTCCCAGAGCCAGGCATAGGGATGGACGATCTCGATTCGTCCGGTCGAAAATTCGCGCATGGGATCCGGTCTATCCGCCGTTATCGTCGGCCGGGGCGGGGCGCGGCAAGTCAAATGCTCCAGCCTTGCGCCCGAGCCCGAAATGCCAAACGAATGGGGATGCTCAATCACCGGATGCGGTCGAAATGTTGGAACGTGGCGATCGTCGGCTTGCTCCTGGGCGTGCCGGGAATCGCGGCCGGCGCGGACGCATCCGCGGTTGTCCCGCCAGCGTTGCCGCCCGGGTGGGTGCTCATCCCCGCCCGCGGTCGGAGTTTCGAGATGGGGCAACAGTTTGCGGGCCACCGCTGGACCTACACCTATCCCGTGCATCCGGTGGCCTTCACCTACGATTTTGCGATGAGCGCGACCGCGGTGACTCAGTCGGAGTACCAGGCGGTCATGGGGGTGAATCCCACGCTACATCCGGGCGACGTGCGCCGGCCGGTCGACAACGTATCCTGGTTTGACGCCGTGCTGTACTGCAACGCCTTGAGTAGCCGCGACCATTTGCCGCCGGTCTATCTCTTTACGTCGGTGGTGCGTAATGCGGAAGGCGAGGTCGTGGATCTGGCAGGTTTGCGAATCAATTCGCGGACGTTCGGCTACCGTTTGCTTAGTTCGGCCGAATTCGAGTACGTGGTGCGGGCGGGCACCACGAGCCGGTGGTTTTTTGCCGATCGGGCCGAGGATGAGTCGGCCTCGACCGCCTATGCCTGGAACGAGCTCAACTCCGGGCATACGACCCACCCGGTTGGTCTGCTCAAACCCAACGCATTCGGGGTCTACGACATGACGGGCAACTTATGGATGTGGTGCAACGATTGGTACGGGGGACCATATCCGACGACCCGCCAGGTGAATCCGGTCGGGCCGGATTCCGGCCAGGAGCGCGTCGCTCGGGGCGGCGCATTCAAGAACGACGTCAACCATGAACGCTCGGCTTACCATTGGCAATGGGCGCCCCAAATTCACAATTTCGAGGTGGGCTTTCGGATGGCCCGGACATTGCCGGCGCCGGTTGATTCGCCGTTGAAGTTCGAGGACATCAATGAGAATGCCTGGTACCGCATCATCGCGGCGCACAGCGGCAAGACTCTGGAGATCGGGGGAGGCCCGGATGGGCCGCCGGCCGGGCGCCCGCTCCAGCAAAACCGGGCGACCGGCGCCGACAACCAACTGTTCCGATTCGAACGGGTCCAAAGCGGTTAGTACCGGATCCTCTGCAAGCAAAGCGGCGAAGTGTTGCAAATCCGGGACGCGTCGCTGCTCGATCACGCACCGGTGGAGCAAAATGTGTCCACGGGTGACGACAATCAACTTTTCGCCTTGGTGAAGGACACGGACGATGATTACAGCATCGTCGTGAAGAGCAGCGGTTACTGCCTCGACGTAAGCGGAGGCGCCGGGTCCGTCGGCGATGCCGTCCCGGTCATCGTCTATTGCCCGGGCAATGCCCTCAATCACAAGTTTGCGATCGTGGAAGCCGCGTTGGCGGATTTTAAACCGGTGGTCGCGCCATTGAGCGTCGTTCCATCGTATACGCCGCCGTTTGACGCCGCGGCCGCCGGCCTGCACTCGCTCTTCAATGGCAAAACGCTCGCCGGCTGGACCGGTGATCCGACGGCGTGGACGGTGATCGACGGAGCCATTGTCGGCGTGAAGGACAATCAAAACCTGATGACCGAGGGCGATTACGCTGATTTCCGGCTGATCGTTTCGACGATCCAGGTCGATTCGCCGACGAACCATCAGGGGATCGGCTTTTGGGGCGTGCGGCTGCCGCCGGGAAAATACGGCTATGGCGACTGTGTGGATGTCATGCCGCCAATGAATTGGACTTGGGACTATGCGACCGGCCACGGCGCCGATGGTATTTTGAAGCTGAGCCGGGATCTGGATAAGGACCTTGGAATTACGCGCTCCGAATGGACCCAGGCCGAGATTTTGGTGAACCGTTCCGCAGGCACGATACGGATGGCGGTGAACGGTCTCGAGGTCCTGGATTACACGGCTCGCGCGCCGAGCCGGTTGAAGCGCGGTCCGATCGGGCTGCAGGCTCACGCCGGCAATCGCGACGTGCGCTATAAGGACATCTTTATCGAAGATTCGCCCAAGGTCGACCGGCTGATCACCGTGAAGAACTGACGCGCTGAGTGGTTGATGGGGCCGGGCAAGCGATCGGCGATTGAAACCTAGCCGCTCCTCTCAACCCGGTTGCAATGTCATGGATTGCGCTGTTGCATAGCCCGTGCATTCAACCTCGGACTCGGTCGGGAACACGTCGGCGACGAAGATCGCGCTCGTGGTGGACGACATCGAGTGCGTTCGACTATTTCATGCCCACATACTTAAAAAATTGGGTTTTGAATTCAAGGTCGCGGGCGACGGCGAGGAAGCCTGGCGCATGCTCAATGCGGATCGCTTCGATTTGTTGGTTATGGACATCGTGATGCCAAAGCTCGATGGGATCGCGCTCATCGACAAAATGCGGGCTTCGCCCGACCTGGCCGGATTGCCCGTTTTGG
>CAZWMF010000082.1:0-10803 GCA_964634535.1 uncultured Opitutaceae bacterium
ATCGCAAATATCCGGACGCGGGTTCGAACCAAAACGCTTTCATATTTCATTCTCCAAGTAGGCCGGGCACTGTGGCCCGATCATTTGCGTTGTATGTGATCTCTTATGCCTGCTTGCGCATCCTATGCGATGCCTGGGGAGCGTGTCAATACCCAAATAGCGCAAATGTGGTACAATGCTCACGTTATTGGAGTTTTCCCGATGCCCCTTATCCATTCCGCGAGCAAGAAGGCCCGAGAGCAAAACATCCGGACCGAGATCGAGGCTGGCAAGCCCATCAAGCAAGCCGTCGCCATCGGTTATAGCGAGCAACGAGAAGCGCACGGGAAAGCGTCATCCGAGAAGGTAGGCCGCGGATAGCACCCGCAGTCCGTCCGGGCGGGGCTTGGTCTGGGCTGGGGAGACATCGGACTCGATCGCGATGTCCGGCTGGTCGGCGCCGCGGATATGCACGGCGCCGCGGCTCAGATGAATTTTCAAGGTGCCGGGCTTGCTCGAATCCGAGAATCGGAAGGTTGCGGCGGGAGAATCGGCGAAGGCGGCGTTCGCCACCAGGAGGGCGGCGGCGACCCGGAGCGGGGGGACGAGCGGGAACGGTTTCATAGGGCGAGTGGGATTAGAAATGGACCAGCGCGCGCCGGGCGGCGTCGCGCACGTTGGCATCGGCGGCATCGTTCAACACGAGGCGCTGCAGGGCTGGGGTGGCTTCCCGGTCCCGGGTGGCCGTCAAAAAATCGATCATGGCGACCTGAACGAGCGGGTTGGTTTCGCGTTGCAGCGATGCGAGCACGGCGGCGCGCACCACCTTTTGGTCGGCGTGGCGGTAGAGCGCCTCGAGGGCGTTCAGGCGCACGTTGACGCTCGGGTCGAGCGCCAGTGTGGCGATCAGGTCGTCGATCGCCGTCGCGTCCGGCCGCGCTTCGGCCGCGGTGGCCAGCACGCCTTCCAGGCGATCATAGGCGCTGAGCTGTTGTTGGCGCAGAAGGGCATAACCGACCAATTGCCCCATCGACTCCACCTGGCGGTGCAAATCGGCAATTTCCTGCCGGCTGGAAGACTCGGGCGGTGGCGTCGGGGCAACGGGTGGGCGGTGCGCGCCGGCCAGGTACCCGAGGCTGAGCAGCGCGCCGGCGGCCAGCACCTGCCAGACCGGCCGGAGCCGGGCCGGCCGATCGATTCGCCGGGGTGGGGCCCACCGGGAGACGCGCTGGGCGGATTTTTCGGCGGCGATCGCGGCGAGGACGCCGGCGCGCAGGCGCGGCGTCGGTTGCGGCGCGGGCAGTCCGTCGAGGGCGCGCAGGGTCTGGGCCTGAGCCGCGCTGGCCGCGCGGCAGGCGGCGCAATCGGCCAAATGGGCGGTCACCTCGGCGGCCAAGGCGTCGGGCAGACGCCCGTCGATCGATTCGAGCAGATGATCGCGAATCCGTTGACAGTTCATGGGCGACGCTCCTGTTGCAGGTCGAAAAAATGGCTCCGCAGCGCGGTGATGGCCCGATGGGCGCGGACCCGCGCCGCGCCGACCGAGCAATCGAGGATCTGCGCGACCTCGGCGAATGACAACTCCTGCAGTCGGCTGAGCAGCAGCACCTCGCGCTCGCCCAGATCGAGGCGGTCGAGGGCGACGACGAGGAGCGCCCGGTCGTCGCGCGCCTGCGCCGACTCGTCGGCGGCCGGCGCATCGTCGGCGTGGGCGGCCAGAAGGGCGGGATCGACGGCGAGCGGACGCGCGGCTGTCTGGCGGAAATGGTCGGCCGCGCAGCGGCGCGCCAGGTGGTACATCCAGGGCGCGAATCGGCCGGAATCGCGGTAGGTGTGCCGGTATTTGAGCATGCGCTGGAAGACCGTTTGGGCGATATCCTCGGCGGCGGTCCGATTGCCGGTCAGGCGGGCGAGAAAACCAAAAAGGCGGGCGTGGTGCCGCTCGAACAATTCGCCCAGCGCGTCGAGTTCGCCGTCCCGCACGGCGAGCATCAACTCATGGTCGGTGGGCGGGGCGAGGGTGGGCACGGCCGGAGCGGATTGGACCCTAGCGGAGGTTGAAAAAGCCGGCACGGGAATTCGGAGGGCGTGGGCGGGCACGGGATATTGGGTTCATTGCGGGGTCGCAGTGGAGTGAACCCGGCTTTGCGGCGAACGTTACCGAATTCCTGTCACGGCCTCCATCTTTCCGAAACCCGAGGGGCAACCTGAAGAGCGGGCCGCCGCGGCAAATCATCCGGCTGCCACCGTCGCCCCGATCCCGGCGGCGATGGTTTCGCCGAGGACAAGCGCCGACCGGAAATGGGTTGGAAATATTTGCAGCCGTTGCAGTTGGCCGATGCAAACTACGCCCATCTGGGCCAGGCCGTGAGACCGCGCTGCGAAAGTCCGAACCAGGCTGGCCACGCCCTCGAAGGCGAAGGCCCGCCCGGCCCGGGTTGACGCCGGGAAGCCGTGGGCTGCGACCGCGGACTAGGAATTCGTCCCGTTCTTCGGCTCGGGTTCGGAATCGGCCGGTTCCGGCTCGTCGGAGCGCAGCGGCTTGCTCAGTTCGCCCAGAAGCAGGAGGACTTGAGCCCGATTCTTCAGCTGATGGCCGAGCCGGACGGCTTCGGCCACGTCGGTCGGCTGCTCAAAGGGCGTGCCCAGGCGCTTGGATACCACCTCCAGGTCCGCGATGGCCTGGGCCAGGGAGCGTTTGGCTTCGTTCAGGGCGCTGTCGAGATTGTCCGCGTTGATTTCCACTGTATAAAGGATCCATATTCACGCAATTGTTACACGGTGCCAAGCGCGTTCGCGGGGTAGGAACTACGTAGGCCGAATTGCCGGCAACCGCGCGAAGCGTCATTGACGCGGACCGGTTCGCCGATCCCCGCGACCGCCACCGGGCGGGAGTTTTCCGGCGACGCGTTTTCGGGTTTTCGGTCCTGGCATCAATACGGCAATTACGACTTCGTCGGCGACCCGGCGTCGCTCAACACCGAATGCATGAACCGCCGCGGCTCGATCCGGACCGGCTGCACGCGTTTCGCGCCCGGTATGTGCACGATCGCGGCGGGTCGGATGTGCACATCGCCTGGAACGGGCCCGGCGTTCCGGAGCGCGCCGTCGAGCCGGCCTCCGGGTTCGACGCCGCGACACCGGAATGGAATCGTTGGACGATTCGGTCGGCGTATTGATGGTCAACAGGATCGACGACGAGACGGTCGCCGATATCGCGGGATGGACCGGCTTGGCTTTCCGGGACCCACGGGGAACGCTCAAGCGATTGCAGCTCGCAAAGAACGGGGAAAAGCGATCCCGACGGTGGGTAGGGATTGGATTCCGTCCAATGTTCGTCCAAAACCGGGTAACTTCTCAGCCGTTGACGACATTCTTTCATCGAATTCCCAAGATTTTGGCCGCCGGTATCGCTGTGTTCGCCGCGGTCGCGGGGGCGCGGGCCGGCCCGACCGACGACGGCGCGGCGCTCTTCAAACCGAACGAAATCCTGCAGCGCGTGAACGGCGCGATCCGGTGGCACGAGGAGGTTCAAGCGGGTGGGCTTTGGCTCAGCCAGCCGAGCGACGTGTTCTATTGGGACACGGAGCGCGATCTCGCGGGCAAGGCGCTCGCGGCGACCTTGGGCGCCGCCCGCAGCCAGCTGCCTCTGGTGGCCGCTTCGACCCAAGCGGTCAGTTCCGCCGCGAGCACCGCGCAGCAGCAGCGGCTGGCGCAGTTGGCCGGGGCCCGGTCCGACCACATCGACGCCGTGCAGGCCGAGATCGCCGCGGTCGAACTTCAGCGGCGCGACGCCCGCGACCCGGCCGTCCGGGACAGTCTCGCCGCGCGCGCGGCCGCGCTCGAAAGTGAACGGAATTTTCTGGAAAAACTGCGCGACGCGCTGACCCAAATGGGCGGCCTGTTGAGCGAAGCGAACGGGGAAACTGGCGCCCCCACGCTGGCCGGGCAACTCGACAGCCTGCAGCAGTCGGTTTCCAGTGAGCTGGCCTCCACGGCGCCGCCCGCCGCGGCCGATCCGGCCGCGGGGAAGGGCATGGAGTCGGGCGGACTGATCGCCCGCTCCGGCGCGTTGCTTCGGCTGCTCAACTACCGGCGCGGAATCGACCGGCTGCTGGCCGACAACGAGCAGCTCTCGACGCAAATTGCGCAGGCGCAGGCCCAGGTGCGGGACGCCCTGCGCGCCGTGCAGGCGGCGGGCGACCAGGTCGGCCAGCGGGTCGAGGCCGCGGTGCCCGTCCATCCGGCCGAGTCGCAACGCCAGTTGGAAGCGCTCGCGGCCCGCTTCGGTCATCTTTGGGATTTGCTCATTCCGCTGCGCCAGGAGGCCCGCTGGTACGATCAGAGTGCCCGCAACCTGCAGCAGTGGCGGGACTCGATCAACCGGCGCATCAGCGAGATTGCGCGCACGCTGATCATCCGGGCCGGGGCGGCCGTCATCATGCTGATCGTGGTCGTGGGCTTGTCGGAGATCTGGCGGCGAATGGCCTTCCGCTACGTGGGCGAAGAACGCCGCCGCCGGCAGATTCTGCTGATTCGCCGTTTCGTCACCGTCGGGCTCATGATCGGCGCCGTCGCGACCCAGTTCATCAGCGATTTTGGTTCGCTGGCCGCCTTCGCCGGTCTGATGACGGCGGGCATCGCGGTCGCCCTGCAGACGATCATTGTGTCAGTGGCCGCGTATTTTTTCCTGCTGGGCCGCTACGGACTGAAGGTGGGCGACCGGATATCGGCGGGCGGGGTCACCGGAGAAGTTTCCGAAATCGGGCTCGTGCGCTTCCACATGCGCGAACTCGCCGCCTCCGGGCCCGACCTGCATCCCACCGGCCGGATCGTGACCTTTCCCAATTCGGTTATTTTTCAGGCCAACCCGGTGTTCAAGCAATTGCCCGGCACCGAGTACACCTGGCACGAGGCGGCGGTGACCCTGGCGACGGGCAGCAATGCCTCGCTCGTCCGGGACCGGATGCTCGCCGCGGTTACGACCGCCTACGGCGAATACCTGCCGCTCATCGACCGGCCCCGCGGCGCCCCCGAAAAGCCCAGCGGGCTCAAGACGGAGTTGCCCCGCCCTTACGCCGCGCTGCGCGCACGGGATCTCGAACTGGATCTCGTGGTCGGCTACCCGGTGAGTTTTCGGCATGTTTCCGAGATCGATCAATTGGTGCTGAAGCATGTGGCGGACGCGATCGCGTCCGATTCGGCACTCGCTCGTGCCATTTCGGGCCATCCGCGCATCGGTGCCGCCGTCCGCAACTGAACCCACCCGCGGCCGCCCCGGCCCGCCACGCATCGTGCGGACTCTCGTCCGCATCGCGGGCGGACTGGCCGCATTCTTCGCGGTCGTCGTCCTCGGGTTGGCGACTATCATCCTGACGCCGCCGGTCCAGCGCGCGCTTTTGCGGCGGGCGCTGCGCGCGGCGGGCGCCAGCTCGGTCGACGTCGGCCAATTTCATGCGAGTCTCTTCGGACTGGCTTCGGATCGGATCGATCTCGTCGACGGGGCCCTGCGGATCACCGGTCGGTCGATCAAGGTGTCGCTGCGGCCGATGAAATGGCTGAGCGAGCGTTCCGCCGCCTTGACCGAAATTTCCGGCCGCGACCTCGAAATCTCCTACGACCTCGGTCTGCCCGCCGCCGCGGGCCGGGCGGCCCGTCCGGCGCCGCCGGGCGCCGTCGCAACCCCCGCCGGTTTCCGCGTGGCGGTCGATCACCTCGACCTGCAGGGGCGCTTCATCCTGCGACGCGCAGGGGCGGTGCTGGTCGAGAGCGCCTGGCACCTGACCGGTGGGGGCTTCGCACCCGGCACGGTCGGCCGGCTCGACTATGCCCTCGCTTGGCTGGGCGGAGCGTTGCCGCCGGGTACGGACGGGCAGGCCCGCGGGACGATCCGCCTGCGCGAAAGCGCGGCGGGCTTTGGCGGCGACTGGAGTGGCGACATCGCCGGCGACGTCGCGTGGCCCCATCTCGCCGCGGTCCGTCCGGAATTGGCCGGGCTGGGCCCGATCGAGGCGCAGCTGAAAGCGACCGTCCACGGTGCCGGTCCCAGCTGGGGGTTGACGCAAACCAACGTGACCTTGGCCCTCGGCGAGGGGCCGGCCAGATTGTACATTGCCGCGCCGGGGGCCCTGGCGCTGGCGCCCCGATTTGCGTGGCCGGCCGAGCCCGTGGCGCTCGGCTTGGTGCAGGTGCCGCTACATTGGGTGAATCCCTGGCTGCCGCCGGCCCAGCGGGTATTTGACCGCGGTCGGATCGACGCGGCGGGCGCCCTGGATCTGGCGGGGGCCGTTCCGGTTTTGCGGACCCTGCGGCTCGCGATCAGCGAGGCCGATCCGGCCAACCCGTGGGTCGACGTGGAGTTGGGCCAGCCGCTCCCCCTGGGCGCGGCCGCGATCCGGGCGCGCCTGGCCGGGACGGCGCCGGGCGAAATTGCGAGCGTGCGCTGGCACGGCATTCCCCTGGAGGGGCTGTCGCATTGGCTGCCGCCCGGGCACGCGCTCGGCGGGCAGCTCGCCGCCGGAGGCATGGCCATTCGCTCGACCGCGGAAGACGGCCTCAGGGTCGACCCAACCGTGCCTTGGCAGGTGGACGGATTTTGGCTGCGGATCGGCGACCGCGAGGTCTTCCGCGGCCACCTTCGGGTGGCTCCGCAAGGGGTGTGGAGCGCGACGGAACGGAGGCTCCGACTGACGCAGATCGACGGCGCCGACCTGAATGGCAATCGCGTCCGCGGCGAACTCGGCGCCGCCCTGCGCCTGCGCGACCAGAGCCTGGCCGGCGATGCGCGCCTGCTGGTCGATCTGCCCGACCTGCCGCATAGCCGCGGCGCGTTCGGCCCCCTGCGGGTTGGCTTCACGGCGGCCGGCCGGATCCACCCCGAGCAATTGCGGGGCGACCTGAGCACCTTTTCCCTGGAGCTCGACGACGGCGCCGGCCGGCCGCTGATCGCGGCCTCGGCCGACCGGCCGGTGCGCCTCGAACGGACGCCGGAGGCCGAATGGCTCCTGAGTTCGGCGGCGCCGCTGCGTTTTCGCACCGCCGCGCTGCCCTTGGACTGGCTCAACCCCTTTCTTCAGGAGCGGCGCCTCGTGCTCGGCGGCACGTTGCCGCCGACGCAGATGCAACTCTGGCTGGCGCCGCGCCACGCGCGGCTGGCCGCCACGCAACCGATCGCGGTCGCCGGTTTTCGCCTGGAGCGCGACGGCCGGGTGCTTTGCGAACAGAGCCAGCTGCGGTTCGGCGGGGCGATCGATCTCGCGGCGACCCATCGCCTTCTGCCCGCGTTTCGTCTGAACTATGCCTTGAATCTGAGCGCCACCGACGGCCTGGTTTCCGTGGCTGGCTCCGAAATTGCCCGCTTCCACGCCAAGCTGAACCTGGTGGGGGATGAGAAACGCAGCGATCTCACCGACCTCGCCGGTTCATTGTGGGCGGATTTGGGGGCCTGGGGCCGGCTGCCGGTGTTCGCGAACGCGCACTTGCCGGGCCGCGGAGAGCTCGCCATCGAATTGAGCGAGGTTCCGCACCGGGCCGACGCGATCCAGATCGACCTGCGTCTGACCCGCCTGGCCGGGCGCGATGGACGCCTCGTCCCGGATTTGGAGGTGCAAGCGCGCGCCCGGTCTTTTCCCGGAAAACGCGAGGCCGCGCTGCGCGTGCGCGCCACCCTGCGATCCGCGCCGCGGCCGAGCGATGCGGACTTCACGCTGAAACTGGACAACGAGAATCTCGCCGTCCTCGACTCGACGTCCACGTTCCAAAGCGCGTATCTCGACCTCGACGCGGTGCGGGCCTTCTGGGCCGCCTTTGATCCGGCTCCCGGCCGGGTGGCGCCGCCGGCACCGGGCCCGGCGGCCCGGCCGAGTCCGGCGCGTTCCCTGTCCCCCGACCCGCTGCGGCGCAAGCCGGCGTGGGGGGATATTCGCGGGAATTTCACCTTGGACGTCAAATCCCTGGTGAGCGACGGCTACGCGGTCGACCATCTTTCCGGTCACCTGGGCCTCTCCGACGACGCGCTGACGCTCGACCGCGTGGCCGGGGAGGTCCTGGGCGCGCGATGGACGGCCGGCCTCACGGCGACCTTTCATCCGGGAGATGCGGCCGGGGATCACCGCCTGGCCGCCCATTTCCACCTGGTCGCCCTCGATGTCGGCCGCGTGGTGGCCGCGCATTTTCCGCGGGAAGCCCCGCCCATCGATGCGCGGATGGACTTGACCGTGACGATGGCGAGCCAGGCCAACCGGTTCGACGACCTTTTGGCCAACGCCGCCGGACGGTATTCGTTCTCGGCCCGCGGCGGCAAACTCCGCCTGAGTCTGCCGGGTCAGGAGATGCGCCATAGCATCACGTTGCTGGGGGCCGTGACGTTTTCCCCGGAACTGCGGGCCCTCAGCCGGCTTCTGGGGCAGCTCGCGGAGATGCCCCTCAATCGCTGCGAGGCGACGGGGCAGCTCGCCGCCGACGGACGGCTTTCGCTCGAGCACCTGCGCATCGACGCTCCGGAACTCAAACTCGACCTGTCCGGGGACATTCCCGACGCCAAGTCGGCGAATCTGATCGGCCAGCCCTTGTCCGCCCGGGCGGCGGTGCAGGCCCACGGCAATCTCGCGGTGATTTTGGGCGGAATGAAGCTTCTGGGCCAGCCGGGCGCCGACGGCTTCCGTCCGCTGAACGCGCCCGTGGCGGTCGGCGGCACGGTCGGCCGGCCGGATCTGCGCGCGCTCTACGATCTGCTGGCCCGGGCGGTGAGCGATTCGCGCGGCACCTGGGGCCTGCTCATGCGAAAAGTGCAGGATCGCATCGGCAAGCGCTCCTGAAGCGGGGCGCGACCGCGATCCGGCCTCCGTCAGGCCCAGAAGCGCTTCTGCAGATCCACAAAGCGTCCGACGATCGCGCCCTGCTCGGGATGGCGGCCGTTCGCCGTCCGTTGCCGGGCGCCGATCCACACGTCCCGGATCGCCCGCCGTTCCAGGGAGAAGAGCACGTGTTCCAGGAGCGCGGCCTCATCGGCCCCCGCCATCGACGGATCGAACAGGTTGACCGTAAAGAAATCCGCGGGCCGGCCGACCTCCAGCGAGCCGCCCGGGGCGCCCAGGCTGCGCGCGCCGGTCACGCTGGCGGCGCGAAACAGGCCGGCGGCCGGCGCCGGTGGGAATGCCGCGAGGGGCAGGCTGCGCGCGTCGGCCAGCAAATCGGCGCGCACCAGCCGGTCGGTGCCGAGGCAGAGGGCGGCACCGGCCGCGGCCAAGCGTTCGAGCGGAGCCGGGCTTTCGCCCCAGGCCCGCTCGGACTCCGGGCAGGCGCACACCGTCGCCTTGGCGGAACCCAGCAGAGCGATTTCCGGATCGGACAATTCGCCGGCGTGCACCGCGGTGAAGCGTTTGCCGAGCACGCCCAACTCGGCCAACGCGACCACCGGGGCGAGCGGCGTGCGTTCGCCGACTTGCGCGTGCAGGCGCATCCGCTGGCTGTGGGCGTAGGCGGCGATCGCCTTCAGGCCGTCGGCCGAAATCGCCTGCACGTTTCCGATGCCGACCCCGAGCCAGACCGCGTCCTCCGCGTAGGTGCCGCCCAGCGCCTGGCGGAGCGTTTCGGCCTCGGTCAGGAATCGGCCGGCCTCGGCCCCGGCGGCCTGCAGCAGGGCGATCCGGATGCCGACGTCGTGGGCCGCGCGCAGGACCTCGCTCGCGTGCAGGCTCGGCGGGTGGAATTCGCCCACACAGGTGATGCCGGCTAGCACCATTTCCAGGAAGGCCAACCGCGCCGTGTCGTAGACATCCTCGCCGGACAATCGGCCGGCCGCTCGGACGGCGGCCTCGCCCCAGGCCGAGGCGGCGCCCGGAGTCCGCGCTCGGCGCGCGACCCGGCCGCGCAGGATCCGATGGAAGGCATGCGAGTGCGCGTTGACCAATCCGGGCAGCGCCGCCTGGCCGCCCAGGCGCCGGGCGGCGGCGAGATCGACCGGTTCCCGGGAGAATCTCGCGATCCGGCCCAGCCCGTCGGCGAAAAAGGCGAGGCCGGATTCAAACGTGTCGCCCGTATAGACGCAGTCGGGCAGCCAGCCGATTTCCGAGGCCATGGCCGCCTAGGCCTTCGCGCCAACCGGACGCGCCGGTGGCGGGGCGGGTTTGGCGGTCGGCGGCGCGAGCAGGGGCGGCGGGGCGACGGCGGGCGCCGCGGCGCCGGGCTCCGGTTCGATCCCGGGTATGAGGCGATGCCGGTACACGTCGTAGTCGGGCACGATCCGCTCATAGGGGCTGTCCATCAGCGGCGAGGAGATCATGAAGTCGGCCGAAGACCGGTCGCAGGCGATGGGCACATTCCACACCACCGCCATTCGCAAGAGCGCCTTGACGTCCGGATCGTGGGGCTGGGGCTCGAGCGGATCCCAGAAGAAAATGAGGAAATCGACCTCGCCCTCGACAATCTTTGCGCCGATCTGCTGATCGCCGCCGAGCGGCCCGCTTTGGAGTTTTTCGATCGGGAAGCCCAGCTCCTTCTCCAGAAATTCGCCGGTGGTGCCGGTGGCGTAGACCTTGTGGTGGGCGAGCAGATCCCGGTTGAACTTGGCCCATTCGACCAGATCCTTCTTTTTGCGATCGTGGGCGACCAAGGCGATTTTCTTGTCGGGCAGCATCTTAATCGTTCGATTGCTCATATCGTCCGAGCTTTGACCAATCGCCCGTTTCAGCAACGCTGCAATCGCCATGGCCTCCGCCCTTCCCGTACCCCCCGGACCTGAGACGCCGGCGGCGCAGCTGAGCCGGCTGGGCGCCCGGCTCGGCCGGGCGGCGCGCCACGACGAGGCGGTGGTGGCCTACGAGG
>CAZWMF010000083.1:0-10757 GCA_964634535.1 uncultured Opitutaceae bacterium
CATCGTGATGGAGTTGCGCAAACGCTACGGGATCGAAGTGCCCGAGGCCGAATATCCCCAGCTGGCCTCGCTCGACAGCTGCGCCGAATACCTGACGCCGAAGTTCAACGCGCAGCCGGCGGGGTGAGCGGTCGTTGAACTCCCGCAGCCATTACGATGTGGCGATCATTGGCGCGGGGCTTTCGGGCATCGCCGCCGGCATCCGCGCGGCGCTGTTCGGCAAGTCGGTGTGCATATTTGAGCGCCACAACGCGCCGGGTGGACTGAACAGCTTTTACAGCCAGGCCGGCCGCAAGTACGACGTCGGCCTGCATGCGGTCACCAATTTCGTGCCGGCGGGCGTGAAGGGCACGGCCTTGGGTCGACTATTGCGCCAGCTGCGGCTCGATCGCGACCAATGGGCGCTGCGCGAGCAGAAGCAGTCGCGGATCGCCTTCGGGACCGGCGGGGCGTGGACGCTGCGCTTCACGAACCAGTTCGCGGTCCTGGAATCCGAGGTCGCCCGGCTCTTTCCGGCCGAAATCGACGGGTTTCGCCGGTTGGCCGCTACGGTCCGGGAGGCCGTGACCCGCCAGGACGGACCCTGGACGTCCGCCCGCGCGGTCGTCGCCCGGCACCCGAACGATCCCCTGTGCCAGGAAATGATCCTTTGTCCCCTGCTTTTCTATGGCAGCGCGTGGGAAAACGACATGGATTTCCTGCAGGCGGCGCTTTTGTTTCAGGCGATTTACCTCGAGGGTCTGGCGCGGCCCTGCGAGGGCATCCGGCTCATCATGCGAGTGCTGCTCGACAAGTACCGCGCAGCCGGGGGCGAGCGGCGGATGAAGTGCGGCGTGCGCCGGATCATCGTGCGCCAGGGCCGGGCGGCCGCGCTCGTGCTCGACGACGGCTCGGAAATCACCGCCGAGCGCGTGCTGTCGTCGATCGGCGGTCCGGAAACGGCCGCCCTGATCGCGGCGGGAGCGGGCGAGGCGCCGCCGCCGGCGCCCCGGGTGGGTGCCGTCACGTTTGTCGAAACGATCGCGGTGCTGGACCGGGTCCCGGCCGAACTCGGATGGGAGGACGACACCATCGTCTTTTTCAACGATTCGGAGCGACTTCGGTACGAGAATCCCGCCGATCCGGTCGATGTGCGCAGCGGCGTCCTCTGCCTGCCGAACAATTTTGCGTACGGGCCGGACGAGCGCATGCCGGAGGGCCAACTGCGGGTGACCTGCCTGGCGAACTATGACGCCTGGGCGGGCTATGCTCCGGACCGGTATCGGGAGGAGAAGCTGCGCTGGTGGCCGCAGGTCCAGGGGAGCGGCCGGCGATTTCTGCCGGCGGTGCCGGACCCGGTCCTCGCCCGGGCGACGGTGGCCACCGACATGTTCACGCCGCGCACGGTCGAACGATTCACCGGGCGGCGCGGCGGGGCGATCTACGGGTCGCCCGACAAGGCCCTATCGGGCGCGACCGCCTTGTCCAATGTCTTTCTCTGCGGCGCCGACCAGGGGTTTGTCGGCATCATCGGCGCACTGCTGAGCGGCGTCCTGATGGCCAACCGGCACGTGCTCAATCCGGGCGGCGCGGCGCCGGCCGCCCTCTGAGGAACATGGCCTACGACTGGCTCAAGGGTGTGGCCGACGAGTACGACGTCATCGTCATCGGCAGCGGCCTCGGCGGACTGACCGCCGCCAACGTCCTGGCCAAGGCCGGCCGCCGGGTACTCGTCCTTGAGCACCACTACCAATTTGGGGGGCTGGCGACCTGGTTCACCCGCAAGGGCGGTCATATCTTCGATATATCGCTGCACGGCTTCCCGGTGGGCATGATCAAGTCGTGCCGCAAGTATTGGACCCGCGAAATCGCCGAATCGATCGTGCCGCTCCGGCATATCCGCTTCGTGAATCCGCAGATGGACGTGGAGACCGATTTCACGAAGGCCGATTACACCCGGCTCCTGGTCGAGCGCCTGGGCCTGGACCGGGCGCGGGTCGACGCCTTTTACGCGCACCTGGGCTCGATGAGCTTCTACGACCGCAACGATGAGACGATCGGCCAACTGTTTGAGCGATTCTTCCCCGGGCGCGACGACGTGCGCCGGCTATTGCTCGAGCCCATCGCCTACGCCAACGGATCCGGGCTGGACGATCCGGCGTTCGCCTACGGCATCGTCTTCAGCAACTTCATGGGCGGGGGCATCCACACGTTTCGCGGCGGCTCCGACGTGCTGATCGGCGCCATGGTGGCCGAACTGCGCCGGCGCGGGGTCGAACTGCGCAAGAAGGTACTGGTCGAGCGCATCCTCCTGGAGCCGCGCGAGGGCCGTCCGGCGGCGGCCGGGGTCGTGGCGGTGGGCGGCCGGGTCATCCGGGCCCGGGCGGTCTTGTCCAACGCGAGCCTCAAGAACACGCTGTTCCGGCTGGTCGGCGAGCCGGCGCTGCCCCCGGATTACGCCGCGGCCGCCCGGGCGGTGCGGGTCAATTCGAGCTCGTGCCAGGTGTACTTGGGCATCCGGCAGGGCGAGTCGATTCCGCCGATCGGCGACCTGGTCTTCGTTTCGGAGGCGCCGCGGTTCAGCAGCGCGGAATTGACCGACTTTCATACGACGAGCCGCACGTTTTCGCTCTACTATCCCGAGACCCGCCCGGGCTCGGGCCGCTATACGGTGGTCGCTTCGATCAACAGCCGCCACGCGGACTGGGTGGACCTCGCGCCGGACGACTACGCCCGGGCAAAGGCCCGTCTGATCGAGGAGTCGCTCGCCGCCCTGGAGAAGCTGATCCCCGGGGTCCGGGCCAAGATCGATTGGACCGAGGCGGCGACCCCGCGCACGATCGAACGCTATACGACCCATTGGAGCGGGGCCTCGTTCGGCACGAAGTTCGAAGGTCTCAAGGTATCGATGGATCTGCCCGCGGCCGTGCCCGGCGTGTACCATGCCGGGTCGGTGGGCATCATCATGTCCGGATGGCTTGGCACCATCAATTATGGCGTCATCGTCGCCGACAAGGTCGATCGTTATCTCTGTTCCCAAACCGCCTCCCAACCCGCATGATCCGGCCATGGCCCGTCCCGTCACCGAGCTGATCCCCCATCGTCCGCCGTTCCTCTTCGTGGACGAAATCGTCTCCGAGGACGCCGACGGGCTCGTCGCCCGGCGCACCTGGCGGCCGGACGAGGATTTTTACCGGGGCCACTATCCGGGCGCGCCGATCACGCCCGGCGTCCTCCTGTGCGAAGCGGTGTTCCAGGCGGCGGCGTATTTCGTGGCCGGGCACCGGCCGGCCCCGGCCGGCGGAACCGGCGGCGTGCCGTTGCTCGCGCGCATATCCGACGTGCGCTTCCGCCACCCGGTCTATCCGGGCGACACGATCACGATCGCGGTGAAGCAGCGCGAGGCGCTGGGCGGATTCATCATGCTGTCGGGTGCGGTCACTTGCGGCGAACGACGCATCCTCAACGTGGACTTTGCGGTGGCCTGGAAGGCGCCGGCGGCACCGTGAGCGATTACCTGCGCATCCAGGGCAAGACCTTTCTGGTCACCGGCGTGGCCAATCGCAAGAGCGTGGCCTGGTTCATCGCGCAGGCTCTGGAGGAGCAGGGCGCCCAGGTCGTGTACAGCGTGCGTTCGGCCGAGCGCCGGGCGGCGCTTGGATCGGTCCTGCGGGACCGGCGGGTTTTCGTGTGCGACGTGGAACAGCCCGACGCGGCCGACCGATTGGCCGGAGAGGTGGCCGCGGCCGGCCTGGGGCCGCTGCAGGGCTTGGTGCACTCGATCGCGTTTGCCAACTACGCCGGGGGGCCGAAGGCGTTTCACGAGACCGGGCGCGCCGACTTTCTGCAGGCGACGGCGGTGTCGGCGTTCTCGCTGGTCGAATTGGCCCGGGCGTTCAAGCCGCACCTCGCCCCCGACGCCTCGGTCGTGACGATCGGCATCTCCTCGCTCCTGGTCACCCCGGACAATTATGGGTACATGGGGCCGATCAAGGCGATGCTCGAATCGTGCGCGCGATTCCTCGCAAAATCCTTCAGCGCCGATTCGGCGGTGCGCTTCAACGTGGTGGGTTCGGGTCCGTTGAAAACCAGCGCCTCCGCGGGCATTCCGGGCTACATCGAAAGCTACCTGTACGCCGAGAAGCTCACGTTTCGCAAGCGGGCGATGGAGACCCGCGAGGTGGCCGACGCGGCCCTGTTCCTCTTGAGCCCGCGCAGCAGCGCGATCAACGGGGCGACGCTGATCGTCGACGCCGGCCTGGGCAGCAATGCCTTCGACCGCGAGATCATCCGGCTCGCCATGCGCCCGTGAAGTTCGCCCACGTCTGCATCGAGGCCCTGGCGACGGCCCTGCCCGAGGAGGTCTGGACCTCCGCCGCCATCGAGGAGCGGCTGCGGCCGGTGTACGAGCGGCTGCGCCTGCCGTTCGGCCGGCTCGAACTCATGACCGGCATCCGCGAACGGCGCATGTGGCCCGGCGGGACGCGGCCGTCCCAGGCGAGCGCCCAGGCCGCCCGCGCGGCGCTGGCCCGCTCCGGGCTGGCCGACCGGGTGGAGCTCTTCATCCATGCGGCGGTGTCGCGCGACATGCTCGAGCCGGCCACCGCGGCCTTCGCCCACCACGCGATCGGGCTGCCGGCCGATGTGCAGATTTTCGATGTGTCCAACGCCTGCCTGGGCTTTCTCAACGCCCTGGCGGTCGCCGGGGCCATGGTCGAATCTGGACAGATCCGCTGCGCGCTCGTGGCCGCCGGCGAAAACGGCCGCCCGCTGGTCGACAATACGATCCGGACCCTGCTCGAACGGCCCTTCGACCGCCAAGCGATCAAGCCCTACTTTGCCAATCTGACGATCGGCTCGGGCGCGGCGGCGGCGGTGGTCTGCCACGATTCGCTCGTGGCCGGCCGGGCGCACCGGATCCTCGGCGGGGTCGCCCGCGCGGCCACCCGCCACAGTGAACTTTGCCAGGGCGACAATGCGGGCGCCGACGCCCTGGCGATGCAGACCGACTCGGAGCAATTGCTGGTCGCCGGCGTGGAGCTGGCGCGCGAAACCTGGCTCCGCTTTCAGGCCGCCACCGGCTGGACGGCCGAATCGGTCGACCGGTTCATCGGCCACCAGGTCGGCACGATGCATCGGCGCAAGACCTTCGAAACGCTCGGACTGGACCTGGCCAAGGACTTCTCGACCTTCGAAACCCTGGGCAACATGGGCTCGGTGTCGCTGCCGGCGACTTTGGCGGCCGCGGTGGATGCGGGGGCCGTGGCGGCGGGCAGCCGCGCGGCCCTGTTCGGCATCGGCAGCGGACTCAATTGCATGATGCTCGCGCTCGAATGGTGACCGCCCAATCGCTTCCGGCCCGCCTGGCGGGCCTGTATCCCTTCGCCCCGCAAAGTTTCGTCACGCCCGCGGGCGCCCGCATGAGCTATCTGGACGAAGGCCCCCGGGAGGAGCGGGCGGTGCTCATGCTGCACGGCAATCCGACGTGGTCATTTTACTTTCGCGACCTGGTCCGGGCGGTTGCGCCCACCCGCCGTTGTGTCGTGCCAGACCACATTGGCATGGGTTTGTCGGAGAAGCCGGCCGATTACGACTACCGGCTGGCGCGGCGCATCGGCGACGTGGGCGCCCTGATCGAGCGGCTCGGTTTGCGCCAGATCGATATTATCGCCCACGACTGGGGCGGGGCGATCGGCTGCGGCTGGGCGGTCGACCATGCGGACCGAACCGGACGGGTGGCGCTCCTCAACACGGCCGCGTTTCCGTCTTCGCGCGTCCCCCTCCGCATCAAGCTCTGCCGGGTGCCGGTCCTGGGGGAGTGGTGGGTGCGGGGCGCGAACGGCTTTGCCGGACCGGCCACCTGGATGGCCATGCGCGCGCGGGCGCTGGACCGCGACAGCCGGTGGGCCTACCTCTACCCCTACGACAGCTGGGAACACCGGATCGCGGTGCACCGGTTTGTGCGCGATATCCCGCTCGAAGCGGACCATCCGAGCCGGGCGATTCTCGAGGGAATCGCCCGGGGCCTGCCCCGGCTCTCCGGACACCCGCTCCTGCTCGCCTGGGGGCTGCGCGACTTCTGCTTCAGCGGGCATTTTCTCTCGCGTTGGCGGGAGATTTTTCCGCAGGCTGCCGTCCAGGTCTATCCCGAGGCCGGGCACTACGTCCTGGAGGACGCCGCGCCCGCCATCGTCGAACGGCTCCGCGACTTTATCTGCGCCTCATGAAATTCGAACACTTCGCCCTCAATGTGGAGGATGCCCGGCAGACGGCCCGCTGGTATGTCGAGCATCTGGGCCTGGCGATCGTGCGCGGCGTCGAAACGGCGCCGTACACCCGGTTTCTGGCGGACATCACCGGCCGCCTGGTCATGGAGCTCTACTCCAATCCGGCTGCGCCCGTGCCGGACTTCCGCGCGGCCCATCCGTTGACCTTCCACGTCGGCTTTGCGACCGACGACGCTCGCGCCACCCAGCAGCGGCTGGAAATGGCCGGCGCCCGTCTGTTCCACGAAGAAACCCTGGCGGACGGATCGGTGCTCGTGATGGTGCGGGATCCCTGGGGCATCCCGATCCAGCTTTGCCAGCGCGCCGGTTCGCGCTAGCCCGGGCGGCTAGCCCAGGATCTCATCCGGCCGGAAGAAGCGCGCGATCTCCCGCCGGGCGTTGTCCTCGCTGTCGGAGGCGTGGACGACGTTCTTCATCATTTCGGTGCCGAAGTCGCCGCGAATGGTGCCTTTGGCCGCCTTGCGCGAGTCGGTCGGCCCGAGCAAGTCGCGCACCCGCGCGATGATGTTCTCGCCGGCGAGCGCCATCACGATCACGGGCCGCGAGCTCATGAAGGCCTCGATTTCCGGATAGAACGGCTTGTCGGCGACGTGGGCGTAGTGCTCGCGCAACAGCGCGGGCGACAGGCGCATCAGTTTGGTCGCGATGATGGTGAAGCCGGCCCGTTCGAAACGGTCCAGGACGACGCCCACCAGGCGCTTCTCCATGCAATCGGGCTTAAAGATGACCAGGGTTTTCTGCATATGAACGACCAAGCATACCGCAAAGACGGCGGTGAAGTGAAGCCTGTTTTCCGGCCGGCGCGCCGCCGCGGATGGCCCCGTCAGTGCGCCGGCTTGGCCGATCCGTCGTCGAGATCGGGGTCCCAAACCCGGGTCGGGGCGGGGCCGGCGGCGGCGCGGGCCCAGAGGCGGCCGACCTGATCGGGCTCCAGGACCACCGTCGGATGGAAGGCCGCGGTCCCCATGTAATCGAGCAGCGAGTGCAGCAATTGCCGCGCACCCGGCGGGGCGGTCGGATCCCGCAGCGGCAGGACGCAGACGAGCAGGCGGCCCGGCCCGACCCCGCATTCGAAAATCACGCCCAGGCGCCAGTCGCGGTTCCAATCGTCGATCGCGGCGACGATCGGCCGGAGTGCCGCGGGGGCTTCGCTCAGGTTGACCAAGCGGGCGGCCCCGAAGAGCGGGGTCCACTGCCAATCGCAGCTGGCCTCCGTGGGGAACTCCGCAAGGGCGGGGTGCCCGGCCGCGCACGCCAGGCCCAGCATCGCGTCGAAGCGGGCGGTTGGATTGCGCGGCGGCCGGACCGTCATCTGAATATTCCAGAACACGGGCAGCCGGTCCAGCGGCGGGCAGCGGGCCGGATCGAGGGCGCTCGCGTCGGGCAGAAATAGGACCCGGCCGCCGGCGGCCAGGCGCGCCGCGGCCTCGGCCCACTGGCTGGTCACGAGCAGGTCGGGCGGGACCGCGACCTCGGGATGAGCGGGGTAGAGCCAGAACGTCCAGTCGTTCTCAATCGCGGTGCCGGCCAGCCCCAGGACCAACCGGTAGGCGCCCGGAGCGGGCAGCCTCGACAAATCGGCGGATACATGGCCTAGGGGGATGTTCTTGCCGATCGGAATGTCCCGGGCCGGCCAGCGCCCGGCGGCGACCGACCGGCCCTGCGCGTCGACGATCCGCCAGGCGGGAATGGCGGCCGCGATCGGCTCGGCTCCGAAATGATAAATCTCGGTGTCGGCTTCGAGCGTATCGGCGGTCGTGAACACCCGCCGGGTCAGTCGGGCCAGGGGCACCGTGGGCGCGTTGAAGCGCCGGAAGGCCGGAGCGCTCACGTAGTCTTTCGGATTCCAAAATGCATCCAAAACGCCGATCAGCGCCGTGCCCTGGCCGAGATAATCGTGCAGGTCGAGCAGTTGGTAGCCGGCCAATCCCGGCGTGCGCAGATTGGCTTCGATCTCCTCCTTGTAACAGGCCAGTTGGAATCGGCCGGAGGCCTGCGCGAATTGCGCGTCCTGGTCGAGCACGCCGCGCTTCCCGGCGATCCAGCGGAAGATATCGAAATTGCCCGGCTGCAGGTAGCCGGTGAACGACTTCATGACGGAAAAATCCGGATAAGCGCACCATTGGCCGACTTCGTGGGATAGAATCGGGATGGACACGGTGGTCACGGCGGTCCGGTAGTCGCGGCCGAACCAGCCGGTCACGCCGCGCAGTTCGCCGCCATTGAAGCGCACCAACGTGGCATATTGGGCGCCACCGTCGACCTGGGCGGCCCGGTTCCAGCCCGTGCCGGCCGAATACAGCCGCCGGGCGTCGCGCTCGTGCCAGGCGGCCGCCCAGGCGGGCGTCACCTCGGTGTAACGGCCGCCGGGCTCGTTGCTGGGCGACAAAAGGATGAAGGACGGATGGTTGCCGAATGCCTGCACGAGGCGGGCCGTCTCGGCCTCCAACTCGGCCGCATACACCCCGCCGGGGTTCAGCGGATTCCAGAGGCCGCATTCGGGCTGCAGGTAAAATCCCAATTCGTCGGCGGCGCGAAATGCCGCGTCGGGCGGGCACCAGGAATGAAACCGCATGCCGTTCAATCCGTAGGCCTGGCAAATCCGGAAAATGCGCTTCCACGGCTCGACCGTCATGGCGGGGTAGCCGGTAAGCGGAAAATCCCCGCCGAAGTGGGTCATGCGCAAATTGACGGGTCGGCCGTTGAGCAGGAGAATCCGGCCGTCGGCGGAGATTTCTCGCAGGCCGAACTCGATCGTGCGCGTGTCGTCGGCGTCGGTCCCGCTCAGTCGGATCGTCACCTGGTGGAGGTGGGGATGAAATTCATCCCAAAGTTCCGTGCCGGGATCGAGCGCCACCCGAACCTCCGCGGATCCCCCGTCCACGCCCCAGGCCACCGGCAGGGCCTCCTCGCCTGCGAAAAGGATGCCTGAACCCGGCCGGTGCGTGGCATTGCCCAGCCGAATCTTGATCAGGGCAGAATGGCTGGCGATTGCAGGAAAAGCCTGCGCGTCGGCGATCCACACCGAAGAGGTGGCGCGCAGTTCGATCCGGCCGACGACGCCGTTCCACGCCGCGCCGAGAGCGTCGGACACGCTGTGGGCATCGTCGGCGTGTTCGTTGGAGCCGCTCTCGGCGATGATGCGCCGGTTGTCGATGCGCAGGGTCAGGCGATGCCGGCCCGGCCGGATCCGTCCGAGATCGGTGAGGTGGGGGGCAACCAGACTCGTGTTGGCCGGGAACGGTTGGTCATCCAGCCAGACGCGGGATTCCCAGTGCGGGTGCTCGAGGAAAAGTTCGACGCGCCGGCCGTTCCAGGCGTCGGGTATGTCGATAAAGCGTTGGTACCAGGCCGGTCCCAAGTAATGCCGAGGCGGTTGGGATAGAAACGGAACCTCGACCCGGCCCGGCTGGGAAAACCGGTCGCGCCAGGCGGCGGGCTGGCGGCTCCACCACGCGGCCCCGAGCGTCAGGACCCAAGGCGTCGTGGGGGTGATTTCGTCGCCGTAACCTTGCGCCTGAAGGATGCCGGGCAGGCGGATGACATCGGGAAGATCGCGGGCGAACCACGCCTGCGCGATGCCGTCGCCTTCGGCCAGGGCACCGACGGACTGCCCGGGTCCGGGGCGCTCGAGCTGGGCGGCGCTGCGGTCGAGCGCAAAACGCCATTCTCCGGCGAGCGACAGGGTTTGGGCTGCGACCCGATCGGTGGGGAAGCTGACCCAGAGGAACGTGAGGAAGGCCGGAATCAGACGGCGCATGCAGGGGGGGCGGCTCCAACGTGGCCCGGCCCGGCATCGCGTCAATGATTCCTGCCGGGAGTTGACTCCGATTACCGTCCGCGGCCAGTCTCGGCGCCCTTCGCGATGAGAATCGTTTATGGTGTTTCCGGGGAAGGTCTTGGGCATGTCTTCGAGGCGATCGAGATCGTCGCGATGCTGCGTAGGGAAGGTCATACCATCAAGGTGCTTACGTATGGCGACCGGGCGATGGATGCGCTGCGGGAGCTCGCGCCGACCCGCATCGCCGGTTTTCCCCTGTATTTCAACGAACGGGGTTTGGATTTACCCAAGACCTTCGTGAAGAGCGGCATTCCGGGATTTTCATTTTATATCCGAAACTGGAATCGCCTGATGCGGGAATTGCGCGACTTCGGGCCCGATGTGTTCATCACGGCCTACGAGCCGTTTTGCACCCGGGCGGCCCACGGACTGAACCGGCCGCTCGTGAGCATGGACAATCAGCACGCGCTTCTGTACTTGCGGAATAGTCCGCCGGGCTATCGCGTCTCGCTGGCCATGGTCAAATGGGCGACGCGCGCCGTTTCCTACGGCGCGGATCATTACATCGTCAAATCCTACACCCGCCGGGATTCGCCCAATGAAAAGGTGCGTTTCGTCGGTCCGCTGATCCAGGAAGAAATTGTGAGACTCACCCCGTCGGTCGGCGACTCGGTCCTCGTCTATCTGACCAAGCCCAATCCGCGGTTTGT
>CAZWMF010000084.1:0-10715 GCA_964634535.1 uncultured Opitutaceae bacterium
GAGAAAGCGGCCCAGCCGGTACAGGAAGATGGCCTGCAGGGCCGGCATGAAGAAGAGGCTCACGCGTTTCTTGAAGGTGAGCGGTACGCCGATGTGCTCGGCGAACCGGGCCATATCGCTACCATAGAGGTTGAGGAATTCCCGGAGGGTCATGACGGAACGGGCCGCGCCCGGGCGCTCGCCAGGAGCTCGCCGTATAGGTTGGCCAGACTTTGCATCGCCGCCGGCCAGGTGTAGCGGGCCGCCCGGGCGGGCCCCTGGCGGGCCAGGCGGCGCCGCAGGGCCGGATCGGTGTCCAACCGGAGCAGGGCGTCGGCGAGCGCCGTCGGTTGATCGGTCGGAAAATACACGGCGTCGTCGCCCAGCAGTTCGCGATGGACGGGCAGTTCGGAGCAGACCACCGGAACTGCGCACGACATCGCCTCGAGCGGCGGCAGGTCGAAACCCTCCCCGCGCGACGGCGCCAACACGACGGCGGCGTGCTGCAGCAGTGATCGGCAGGCCTCGTCGTCGACGAAGCCGGCGAAGCGCACGGCCGCCGGAGCCACGGCGTCCGCCAGGCGGCGAATCCGGCTCTCGTAGGCGCGCGATCGGCACATGCCCGCGAGGACGAGCTTGATCTCGCCGGCGGCCGGGTCGCGTCGCGCCCGATATTCGCCAAAGCCGCGGATGGCGACCTCGAGATTCTTGCGGGCGCTCAGGGCGCCGAGACAGAGAACGTAGGGTCCGGCCCAGCCGATCCGGGCGTGGATCGGCCCCGGGGTCGCGTCCGCTCCCCGCGGGCAAAAGAAGTCGGTTTCGATGCCGTCCGGGATGGCCGTCAGCTTGGCCGCGGTTTCCGGGAATAGGGCACGGATCTCCGCGGCGACCGTGGCGCTGACCGTGAGCACCCGATCGGCCCGTCGCAGCGAGCCGGGCGTGAGCAGGCGCACCACCCGGTCGCGCAGTCCGGCATGGTCGGCCGGTGCGGTGAGCGGCAGCAAGTCGTGGGTGTGCACGACCAGGCGGGCGCGGACGGCGGGGGGGGCCGCCCGCTGCACGTGAAGCAGATCGAGCCGGTGCCGGGCGGCCAGCCAGGGCAACGCCAAGGCGCGTTGCAGCAACGGTTCGGCGATAGCGAGCTTCTGGTAGCGGACGTTCGGCCGCGGGCCAAAGGGCGGTTCATACCGCCGGTTCGTGAACACGATGAATTGGTGCTGGGGCAACAATCCCGGCAGGCGCCGCACCATCTGGTGGACGACCCGTTCGACCCCCCCCTTGCCTTTGCCGAGAATGTGCGCGTCAAGTCCGATGCGCATGGGACTCCGTCGGTTGGCGGGGTTCGGCGGCCAGGAAGTCGGTCAGACACCGCCAGTCGGCGCGCCAGGCCTGGCGGCGGGATTCGCCGCCGCGGCCGGCGGCGGCCACGCCGCGCACAGCGGTGCGCGCGACGAGCCCGGCGGCCAGGCTCGCCCGGGTGAGCGCCCGCGCCGCCGGACCCATGGTCGCGTCCGTCAGGCGCAGGAGATTGCGCTGCTGGAGGATCCGCAGGCGGAGCATATCGTCGGCTGAGCGCGTGCTGCCGCCGCCCAAGTGGCGCACGGCAAAGTCCTCCACGCGCCACGTCTCCCACCCGAAGGCGGCCGCCCGGGCGCACAGATCGATATCCTCGGCGTACATGAAAATGCTCGGATCGAAGCCGCCGGTGCGGGCATAGACGGCCCGCCGCAAGGCCAGGCAGACGCCCGACACCCAGCCAATCCGGAATTCCCGCGCGGGGAACGATTCGACAAACAACCCCGCAAAAAACCGGGAGCGGGGAAAGAGCCGGCCCAGGAGCAGATTCTGGTTGGCCATCACTCGGGCGCTCGGCAGCATGCCGCAGGTCTTGGCCTGGCGGGTGCCGTCCGGCAGGATCACCTTGGGGCCGACGATGCCGACCCGCGGGTGCTGCTGCAGATAATGGTGCAACGCCGTCCCGGTGTCCTCCAGCAGCACGGCGTCGCTGTTCAACGGCATGAGGGTGGCCGCCCGGCTGTGGCTGAATCCGAGATTGTTGGCGCGCCCAAAACCCAGGTTCTCCCCGGATTCGACCAGGATGGTCGCCGGATACTTTTTGCGCACCATCGCGGCGCTGCCGTCGCGCGAAGCGTTGTCGACCACGATCGTCTCGAAGCTCACCCCGCGGGTTTGCTCGTGGACCGAGGCCAGGCAGTCATCGAGCAGGTCGCGCGTGTTGAAGCTCACCACCACGATGGCCAGGTCCGGCGTCATCGGGCGGCCTCCATCTCGTCAGCCGACTCGCCCGGGCCGGCCACGTAGAAACTGTATGGGGAAATATCCCGGAGGGCCACCGCGCCCGCGCCGATGAAGGCGCCGGCCCCCACCGTCAGATTGCCCACGATGCGCGCGCCGCATCCGACGATCACATCGTCTTCGAGGACGACGCAATCGTCGGGCCGCTCGTCGACCCGCGGCCCGGTCGCGATGGTGCAATGGTGCACCAGGTGCACATTGCGTCCCAGGCGGGCGCGGCCGCCGATGTTTATACCATTGGCGTGGTAAAGGATGAACGGGGCGTCGATGCGGGCGGCCGAGCCGATGTCCGTGGTGAAGAGCACGAGGTTCAGGTAGCGCAGCGCCTCGGCCAATCCGGGCCAGCCGCTCGTGTGGAGCCAGTGCTGAAAACGGTAAAGCAATACCGCCAGAGCGGGCGGGTTGAGCGGCAGCTTCACGTAGGTGAGGAGCCCGTAGGGCCGCCCGGCCAGGAGCGCGCGTTCCCGCAGATCAACGGCGGCTTGCTGCAAGGTTTGGCGCAGATTCATAGTCGGGAATCGCCGGGGCTCGCGGACGCACGCTCCGGCCGCACACGAGCGAACCGGGCGGAATGGACTCGGCCACCACCGTGTTGGGTCCCACCCAGCTGTCGGCCCCGATCGTCAGGTTGCCGACGATGCGCACGCCCGCGCTGATGACCACCCGATCGCCGATGACGATGAAGTCGTGGATCGGATCGAAGCCCAGCCGCGGGCCCAGGGCGGTTGTGATCTGATGCGCGAAGACGCACTCTCGGCCGATCCGGGTGTGGCCGTGCAGCATGATGCCGGCCGGGCTGAGCAGGACCAGGCCCTCGTCGGCGTCGATTTCCGGCTCCATTTCGAGGGCGAAGAGGACGAGATTCACGACGCCGAGGATCCGGTTGACGATCGGCACGCGGCGGCGGTGCAGGTAGGCCTGCACGCGCCAGATCGCGAGGCCGCAGCCGGCCGGGGCGAGCAGGCCGGCGAGGCGGGACTGCCAGCGCGGCGAGCCGCCGCGGTGGCGGATCGACGCGTCCAGGTCGGATCGGATCAGCCGGAGGGTCTGGCGCAGCGTCATGGTGGGTCGGCCGTCAGGCATTGCCCGCCTGCAGCAGTTCGAGGAGTCCGCCGCGCTCGGCCGCGGTGAAGGCGCCCAAGGCCGCGAGCCCGGCGACATAGACCAGGCCGCCGCTGGCCGCGCCGGCCAGCCAATGCCCGCGGGCGCCGAAGGCGGCGGCCGCCATCGCCGGCCCGGCCGCCATCGCCGGGCGCCACAGCAGCCGCGCCGGCTGCAGACCGCGCACCTGGCGGCCCACGAGAATGAACCGGGTCACGACCATCAGGATGAAACCGCCGAGCACGCCCCAGGCGGCGCCGAGGACGCCAAAGTGCGGCACGAGCAGACCGAGGAGCGCAATTAGGCTGGCCGAGCCGACCGTCAAGGTCTGCAGGTCGATGTGCGCCTTGCCCTGCGCCACAATGGTGGCGGCCAGAACCTGATCGATCGACTGGAGGCAGCAGGTCCAAATGACGATCTGCAGGATCGTGGCCGACGTCCCGTAGGCCGGCCGGCCGGGAAAAAGAGCGGCGTACATCGGGTGGGCCACGGCCGCGAGGATCGCGGCGATCGGAATGACGCCCAGGGCCATCGCCTTCACCCCGCTGCGGCACGAATCGAGCAGCCCGCCCTCGCGATCGCGCGCCCGCCGGGCCAGCACCGGCAGCAGATTCATGGTCAACGCCGTGGGCACGAGCATGAGCAGGTCGACGAAGATGTAGGCCGCCGCGAACTGCCCGGCCCCCGCGTCGGTGGTCATAACCGGCAACAGGAGGGGCGCGGCGAAGCGCAGCACGCAGGCGAGGGCGGCGATTCCGACGAACACCGGAACCTGGCGGAGAAATCCGCGGAAAAATCGGCCGTCCAACCGCCAGGCGCCGCCGGGCAACAGCGGGCGCACCGTGTGCCAATAGCCGAGCGGCAGGAGGCAGCGGACGACCGCCATCAGCCCGATGACCGGGAGGACCCCGTAGCCGAGCAGCACGAGGACGATGCCGCCGACCGTGCGCAGGAGGGTCTCGGCGCCCTGCACCAGGCTGCAGGTCGTGGCGCGGCTGGTTCCCAAGAGGATCGACATGCCGACCAGGCTGATCGCGGTGGCCGGGAGGGTCCCGGCGACCACGAAAAGACCCTGCCGGATGGCGGGACTGTAGCCGACCCGGATCAACGCCACGCCGCTCAGGCCGGCGGCACCCAGTGCGGCGACGCCCACCGCGAACAAAGCGGCGTGCCCGGCCAGCCGGCGGCTGTCTTCCGGATGAATGGAGACTTCGCGCATGATGTAGGTCTGCATGCCGAGCAGCGCCGCGACGTCGCCGACCAGCAGGTACGAGTACAGCGTGCGAAACACGCCCAGGACGTCGGCGGACCGGCGCGCGATCAGCCACATGAGGATGAGCGAGCACACCGAGCCAAGGACGCGCACGCCCGCCTGCGTGAGACTGTTCAGAAAGAGGCCGGGGCGCGGCTTCACGGAGCGGCCTCCCCGGATTCCGGCCCGGCCGCGATGCGGCCAAAACAGATCATCAGCACATTGGCAAAAAGCGGCATCAGCATGGTCTTGTCGTCGTAAAACAGTTCGAGCATGTACTCGACCAGTGTCGCCGCGAACGTCGCCACCAGGGCGGCGCCCACCCACCAGAGCAGCGGATCGGCCGTGGCCAGTCCGGCGAGCAGCGTCTGCAAGAGCCGCCATTGGTACCAGAGGAAGAGGCCCAGGCCGGTGAGCCCCAATTCGGCCGCGAGCAGCAGGTACTTGTTGTGGGCGGGCAGGGAAGTGTAATACCAATTGCCTTCCAATTTCACCAAGCCCAGCTCGAGGTCGTCGATGTAGCGGGCCTTGACCGTCGTGCCGCGGGGCAGCCAGACGCTGCGGCCCCAGTCGGCTTCCTGGCTGCTCGCCAGCTTGGCATTGACGAAGTTGCCCGGGCCGACGCCGGTCAGCGGATGATGCGAGGCGTGTTCGAGCGAGAGCAGCGCCAGGTGGATGCGGGAGAGCGAAGCGCCATCGTCGGCCTTGGTGAGGCGGGTGAGGATCAGCGGGGAAAAGGCGCCGATCAGGGCGACCGCCGCCAGCGATCCTGCGCCGAGGCCCAGCCAGGCGCGCTGGGTAATCCGGTGGTTGCGGAAGGCGAGCCCAAAGACGACGAGTCCGGCCAGCGTGCAGGATATCCACGAGGTCCGCGAAAAGGTGAGGATGATCGCAATGGTGCTGGCGATCAGCGTGGCCGCCGCCAGCAGCCGCCAACACCAATTGCGCACCATGAATAGGGCGAATAACGGGATCGTGAACAGGGTCTGGTACATGGCCTGTTGATTCGGGTGGCCCATCGTCCCGGTGGCGCGGACGATCTCGGTCGCCCCGGTGGATATCGACAGCAACTGGTCCGCACCCGCCTTGGCGGTAATCCCAAAATGGTGTTTGAAGACATACGAAATGCCCACGAGCACCGCCTGGATCGTCACCGCTGCCGCCACCGCCAGAATGACCGTCAGCAGTTCGGGCCGGTTGCGGATCGACGACACCATGACCACGAGGAAGACCGCCATCTTGGTCCAATGGAGAATCTGCAGAATGCCTTCGTTCGTTCGCGCGTTCAGGAGAAACGAAACGGCCGACCAACCGGCCAGGACCAGGAAAGGCACGGTGGCGGCGGGCCAGACGAGCGGGCAACGACCGCGGGCCCACCATTCGAGGAGGAGCGACAGGATCAGCATACCGAGCACCAGATCCGTGCCCGACAGAACCACCGGAGGAATGAAGAAACCCCGGTAGGTCGGGTGCAGCAGCGGGAAAACCTTTTCCAGGCTCAGGGGAAACACGAGGGCCCAGGCGCACACCAGGGCGATTCGCCGGTTCGGTATCACCAAGAGAAAACCCAGGCCGGCGGCGCCCACGGCGCAGATCGCCTTGGCTTGCAGCGACAGTCCGTCCAAGACGGGCACGGCGAGCCCGAATCCGACTGCGGCCGCGAGCGCACCGGCGATGCACAGGTGGTGTGGCTCCAGGAGAAGGCGGCGGGTCGTGGACATCGCGGCCATGCTCAGCCAGCCTCCGATTCGCAGTGGACCAAGCCGAGCACCCTGGCCTCCAGTTCGGTCAGCAGGTCGGCGGCTTCCCGCAATCGGTCCTTGCGGGTCCGCTTTCGACTGCTCACGACGAGCACATGGTCGGCGCCCTTGGCCAGGGCGGCCGCGTCGCGGGAATTCAACAGGCCCGGCAGGTGCAGGACGATGGCCGCATACTCGGGCGGGGCGGCGGCGAAGGCGCGGCGCCCGGCGGAGCCGAGCGGTGCAGATCCGCCGCGGATCTCGAGGCGGCCGGCTCCGATGACGAGGTCGTTGGGGCCGGGCGGCCGAACCAGCACACCGGCGGGCGCGTCGGCGCTCGTCCGATCGCCCGGAGCCGTTCGGTGCGGCGCGCTCGCCGCGGCTGCCAGGCTCGGCCGATCGGCGTTGGCGTCCACCAGCAGGACTCGGCCGCAGTGGTCGCGGGCCAGCAGCGCCGCCAATTGCAGCGCCACCGTACCCGACGCCGATTCATTGAGGGCGCTGGTCACCGCCAGCACCCGGGTCGCGTCGCCCCCGAGCGCTTCGCGCCGCCCCAGCACCTGCAGGAGGACGGGGCGCGCGCCCGGATGCGGCAGACTGGCCCAGCGCTCGAAGGCCGGCAGGGGCTCGGCTTCGGCGGGAAAGCAGCCGAGCACGCGCAAGGACGACGCCGGTTCGACGTCGGCGGCGACAAACAGGCGCGGATCGAGCAGATTGAGCAGGAGCACGGCGAGCCCGCCGACAAACATGCCGCCGATCAAGCCGGCTGCGGCCGGCAGACCGAAATGCATCAGCGCCACCAATTTGGTCTTTTTCGGGGTCAGGGCGGTTTCCGCGACGGTCAGTCCATCCTCGCCGCGGCCGACCAGCTGCAAGGCGAGTTGGATTTGGCGCTGCCGGCGCCGGATCTGGCCGAGCTGTTCGGTGGTGGCATCGATCGTTTCCTGTCTGGCGAGCTGTTCCCGGGCCTGGGCGAGCGCTCCGCGCACTCGGGTCACTTCCGGCGCCGAGTCGGCAAAGGTCTGGCGCAATGTCGCCAGCTGCACGTCCAGGTCGGAGATGGATCGGGCCAATCCGGCCGCAAGCGGTTCATTGTCCGCGTCGGCCGCGCGGGCATAGGCGGCCGGGTTGGCGCGGCGCTGCTCGAGGTCCGCCGCGACGGAGGCCGCCTGTTCGTCCAAGACTTTCGCGGCGGCCTGCAGGTCGGTCCGCCGCCGCAGATCGGTCTCCGCGATCAGGGCCGCGCACAGACCATTCACCATCGCGGCCACCTTCTCGCGGGTATTGGCCTTCAGGTTGATCTCGACGACTTCGTCGTGGAGCATGCCGCCGCCGCGGTCGATCAACAAGGTGGTGGCATCGATCGATGGCTTGAGGTCATCGGCCAGGATCCGATATTTGAGATCCGGGTCGGCCTGCAGCCGGGCGTCCGCCGATTCCCGGCCAAACAGCGGCATCACCAAGGCCATGACCCGGCCCAGGAGCACTTTGTACGCGGGCCGGGCGATGTCGGCATCCACGACGCCGACCGTTTTGATCATGCGCGAAACGACCGGGGCGCTCTTCACGAGCTCGGCCATCGTCGCGCCGCTCAGCGGCATCCAATCCGGAACAGCGTCGCCGAAGACCGCGTAGGCCCCGCCGGCGTGCTCAATGACGATCTGCGCGCTGGCCTTGTAGGTGATGGGCACGAGCGCCATGAGGCCGACGGCGATCGCCGGGGCCACGAGCGTGCAGGCGGCGAAGAGTTTCCAATGCAGGAGGAATTTGTCGACCAGGGTCCGAATCGAAATGTCCGGGGGATTCTCCAAGCTGTCCGCGAGCCGCTGGGCTGGATCGATGCGTTTAGTCATGGCCACGATTCAACGGTTGGCCAGGGCCAGATGAGGCTGGCGGGCCGGGTGGGCGACGGCGACACGACGGGCGAGCAAGTCGTCGATTCCGCGGCAAAAATGACTCCAGTCGTAGCGTTGCACATGGCGTCGAGCATCGGCCCCCAACTGCCGGACCCGGTCGGGCTGCGACGGCAATTGACGCATGATCGCGGCCCAGGCGCCCACATCGTTGGGCGGGACGAGCCAGCCGGTCTTTCCCGGCAGGACGCTCTCTCGCGGGCCGCCTTGGTCATTGGCGATTACGGGTTTGCCATGCAGCATCGCCTCGAGTGGGGTGATGCCCCAGTCTTCGTTCAACGGCGTGAACAAGACGGCATAGGTTCGGCGGTAGAGATCGTGCAAATCTTCGTCGGAAGGGTTGACGACGAATTCCACCCGGGCATCGGCAGGCAAAGCGGCGCGCAGGTCGGCCAGATACGATCGGCTCTTCCGATCGACAAACCCGGCCACCACCAGACGCCAGGGCGGAGGCAGTTTGGCCTGGGCAAATGCGTCGATCGCGAGGCGGATATTCTTCGTCCAGGAAATTCTCCCGGGCACCAAGAGAAAGGGCTCGTGGCTCACCGAGGGGGGGGACTCGGTGAAATAGATTCCCGGGTAATGCAGGACCAGCCGATCGTCGTCCGGATAGAGTCCATGATTCACAATGCGGCCCTTCACCTCGCGGCAAATGGCGACCACGGCGTCAAAACGGCGCCAAGCCCGGCGGTCCACGACGCGGAAGACCTTGCGAAACAATTGAAAGGCAATCCGGGCCGGACCGGTGCGCGCGCGCAGCGCCTCCTCGGCATAGACCGGATCGTACACGGGCCGCAAGGGCGTGCAGCAGATGCAAAAGGTCGGCAGCCGGGCATTGCGAAACGTGATCAGCGGCCCCAATCCGTCGCACATGACGACGAGCGCATCGAAGCCGTCCAGCGGCAGCCGGAGAGTGAGCATGTGCACGGCCGCGCGCAGCACCGAACCCATATCCCGATTCACCCCGACCTCGCCGATCCGCACCACCTTGAAGTCCGCGAATTCCGGAAAGGTATTCTCCGGCTCGTAATGGCTCGTGAAAATCGTCCACTCGTGGCGGCTGCCGGTCAGCAGCGCCGCGATCGAGCGCTCGACCCCGCCTTTGAGGTAGATCCACGGATAATAGAGGGCGAGACGGAGCGGCGTCATGCGGTGCAAGCGGCGGCTTCGAGGTAGAATTCCTCCTGCTGGCGGGCGATGGCATTCCAGTGGTAGGAGCGCGCCTGGCGCTGCCCGGCCGAACCCATCGCTCCGCACCGATCGGGATTTCGCCACAACTCGATTGCCGCGTCGGCGAGCGCGGCGACATCCAGCGGGCTGACTCGCCGGGCCCACGGCGGTGCGGCCACTTCGTTCAAGTGTTCGATGTCGAAGCAGATCAATGGTTTGCCCGCGGCCATGGCTTCGAGGGCGGCCAACCCGAACGTCTCGTAGCGCGAAGGCACGAGCACGAACCGGCTTCCGGCGAAGGCCTGGCGCTTGGCCGGGCCCTCCACCCGGCCGAGGAGCCGCACCGTGCCGGTCAATCCGGCGCGGGCGATCATTTCCTCCAGGGCCGGCCGGTCCGGCCCCTCTCCGGCGATCACCAATGGAATCTCGGCCCCGACTCGCCGCCAGGCGTCGATCAGCAGGTCGAGGCCCTTATGCTCGATGTCCAAGCGGCCGACAAACAACGCGTACGTGCCGCCGGACACCTCCGCGTGAAAGGCCGAGTCATCGACACCCGCGGGAATCGTCCGAATTATGGCGTGCGGCAGGATCGCCGCCATTTCCCGGCGCATCGCGTCGGATTGCACGATCACGTAACGATATCGGCCGGTCGCAGCCCATCGCCGCATCCACCGTCGGAAGGGCAGCCGGTACCGCCGTTCCCACTGGTCGAAGAAGTTCCATTGCACGCTCAATACCACCGGAGCCCGGGTCCACCACGGCAGCCCGCAAAAGCCCAGGGGAGGCGTGAACTCCTCGACCACGAGTTCGTGCGGGGTGCGCGCCACCGCCGGCCCGAGGGCGGCCAGAAAAGTCAGGTGCGGCGACAGTCCGAACGGCGCCAGCCGAAATCCAAGTCGGCGAAAGAGTACGCCACGCCGTTCGACCCGGCGGCGGCAGCGCCGGTATACCGAAGTGAACACGATGATCTGGTGGCGCACGGCCAGCCGTTCGTTGACCGCGAGGGTGCGCACCGGCTGCCCGCCCCGGAGTGGGTTTTCCACATCGTCGGTATCCGCATGAACGATTCTCACGGGAGCCACCGGTTCCATGCGTGGCCGGCATTATCGAGGCTGGTGATGGTGTTCATGGCGGGAAAATGCGAAGCTGCGCGTGGCGCCCAGCCGGTCGCGTGCCAAGTGTCTCCCCGGGTATCCACCACCAAATTACCATCGGATGAAGTGTTGTACATCAGCGTCCAACCGG
>CAZWMF010000085.1:0-10655 GCA_964634535.1 uncultured Opitutaceae bacterium
CAAGGCGTCCAGGACGCGGCCCAGCAACTCCGGACCCGGATGCGGCAAGGCGGGCCGGTCGGCCGCCGCCACCTCGCAGCCCACGTGCAGACCCTGGGTGTCGCCCAAAGGCATCAGCAGGACCCGGTGCTCGCGAAAACCCACGACCTCCGCCCGGACATTGAAATCGTTGCGCTGCGAACGGATCAGGCACAGGTCGCCCAGGCCGACATTGGGGCCCTCCGACTCGATGATCAGCCCGGCGATGCCCGTCACCGCGCCGATGCGCTGCACGGCCGGCAGGTGCCGGACCTGGCTGCGCATGACCTCGACGAGCGGGGCGACGGTGTTGATCATTGGGTAAGGGCGTGCTCCAGGGCTTCGATCTTGGCCTGTTGGCGGGCATCGGTGAGGCCGAAGCGGCTGCGCACCACGCAATCGCCGGGCGCCATGGCCGGGTCGACCCGCACCCGCAGCCCGGGAAAGCGTTCCTTCCAGTCGGGATTGAGCTGCTCGAGGAGCGCCGCGTCGCGCGGACACAGCGACAGCTCCAGGCCCTCGCGTTCCGGATAGAGATGTTCCAGGGCCTCCCGCCACAGGCGTTCGACGACATCGGGCGGCGGCTCGTAACCGGCCAGGAGCCGGCGGGCGATCTCGACGGCGAGGCCCGGCAGGGCTTCGCTCAATTGGGCGATCAGCGCCGGCTCCAGCTTGTCCAGGCGCTGCAGGATCTCGTTGCTCAGGTGGGCCATCTCCGCGCGCATTTCCACGAGCTGCTGGTCGGCGGTCGCGCGGGCGGCATCGATGCCGGCATGGTAGGCCTGCTGCGCCTTGGCGGCGGCCTCCGCCTCCGAAAGCATGCGGCCAATCTGCCCCGGCCAGGCGGCGCCGGCCAGCGGCCGGTCGAAGGGGATGAGTTTGGCGAAGGCCATGGGATCAGCTGACGACCGCCTGCCCGCTGTCGTTGTCGAGCGAGATCTGGCCCTCCTCCTCGAGGTGCCGCACCGCCTGAATGATCATGTCCTGGGCGGTTTCGACGTCCTTCAACCGCACCGGCCCGAGCAGTTGGATTTCCTCGCGCAGGCCCTCGGCCGCGCGCTTGGACAGGGCCCCGTAGATCTTTTCGCGCAAGGGCTCGCTGGCCGACTTCATCGCGGTCGCCAGATTGCCCATTTCCACCTCGCGCAGGACGCGCTGCAGATCGGCCGGCTGCAGGCGGCCCAGGTCCTCGAAGCTGAACATCTTCTTGCGGATGGCCGCGCCCAGGGCGGTATTGCGGTCTTCCAGCCGCGCGAGGAGCGTCTTGCTCATATCCTTCTCCAGTTGGTTCAACAGACCGGCGACCGCGCGGACGCCGCCGCTGCGATGGAAGGTGGGGCGGACCTTGGTGTCGAAGTGCTTGCCCAGGCTCCGGGCGATCTTGCCCACGAGATCGAGCGAGGTGGATTCGATCGTGCCCAGCCGTTCGATCACTTCCTCGCGCATTTCGGGGCTCAGCAGGGAGAAGACTTCGGCGCACTTCGGGCTTTCCAGGTAGGAAAGGATGAAGGCGATCGTCTGCGGCTGCTCGCCCTTGATCAGGTTGAAGATCTGGCGGCCCTCCATTTCGCTGATGTCCTTGATCACCTCGACGGACGTGCCCACCGGCCCCACCCGCCCGATGATGGACGAGGCCTTGAAGTCGCCCTTGGCGATTTCCAGCGTCCGCTGGGCGTAGGCCAGGCCGCCGAGCAAGGCCGCGCTGCTTTGGGCCACGATCGCGGTGAACTCCTCCATCGCCTGCTTCTGCACGTCCTCCGGCACCATCGTGAATTGGGACATTTCCCGGCAGAGCATTTCGACCTCGGCATCGTCGAATTGCCGCAGAACCTCCGCCGCGGCCTCGGGGCCGACGACGATCAGGAAAATGGCCAGCTTCTGCTGGCGCGAGAGCTTGCCGTAATCGATCGTGACTACATCGGTCGTGGCCATGGTGTGTTAGTTCTTGGTGGCCGCGACCCAACCCCGCAGGGCGACGCCGACGTTGGCCGGTTTTTGACGGATCAAATCGTTGACCATGTCGGGCGTGACCATCGCGCGATTGGGCATGCCGCGGGCCGCGATCTCGGGCGGCAGCGTGAGAATCTCCACCGGGACCGGTTCGGGCGTCTGGCGGGACCAAAGCCGGAGGAATACGAGCAGGACGACCACGGCGCCGGCCGCCGTGCCCCAACTGCGGGCCATTTCGATCCAGTTGCCCCATTTGTTTTCGGCCCGGATGGCGTCGACTTGCTGCGACACCGGCTCGGCGGCAAACGGCATTTCCTCGAGCGTGATCAACCCGTCGGCCGTCTGGCCGGCGGCCAGCTTGAGGCCGAGCGCGTTGATGACGATCTGCTTCAGGGAGGCGATTTCCTCGGCGGTGCGCTTGGTCGCGCCCTGGGCGACCAGGACCGAGGCGGTGATCCGGTCGATCTTGCCCGGGTTGCGGGTGATATTGGTGAGCGTGCGATTGATCTCGTAGGTGGTCGTCTGGTTGTTGTGATTCTGTTCGCTCGACGACGTGGGCGAGGGCGCGACGGCGGCGGTCCCGGCCTTTTCCGGCACGTTCGAACTGACCCCGGCCGCGCCGCCGGCCGCGCGCGACTCGACCGTATTGGAAACTTCCTTGGTGGTGGTCTGCGAGCGCACGACCGCGCCTTCGGGGTCATAGCGTTCGTCGGTTTCGGTGGCGGCCTCGGTGTCGATCTCGGCCGCGACCCGCACGACCGCATTGCCCGGGCCGACGACGTCGGCCAGCATCGATTCGACCTTCTTCGCGAGATATTCCTCCACCTGCTGGCGATAGCGAATCTGCGAGGACGCGGTGCCGAGGGTCGGATCCTGCTTCAATTCCTCGGACAGCACGTGTCCGTGATTGTCGACGACGGCGACGTCATCGGGTTGCAGACCCTGCACCGAATTGGCCACCAGGTGCCGGATGGCGTTCACCTGGTCGAGTTCGAGCCGGCCGCCGCCCAGATCGATGAAGACCGAGGCGGTGGCCCGCACGCTCTGGTCGGTGAGGAGGAGCCGGTTCTCCGGCTGCACGATCATCACGCGCGACGAACGCACGCCCTGCAACTGGTTGATGGTCCGGGCGAGTTCCCCCTGGACCGCGCGCAGGTAGTTGGTGCGCTGGACGAAGTCGCTCAGGCCGAATTGACCCTTGTCGAAGATTTCGAAGCCGACGCCGTCGCCGCCCGGCAGGCCTTTGGCGGCGAGGTCCATTCTCAGCTTGTAGACTTGGTCGCTCGGCACTTCCACCGCGGTGCCGCCGGCGATCACATCGTTCGGGATGTTCTGCCCCTGCAGATAGCTCACGATCCCCGCGACGTCCTTGTCGCCGAGATGGCCATACAAGAGCTGCATATCCGGGCGCCGGGCCCAGATGACGACGGCGATCAGGCCGCCGGTCACCGCCAACGCGGCCACGACCAGCGAGACCCGCTGGTTCAGCCCCAGCTGTTTCCACAATGCGATGAGGGATTGCCCAAAGTTCTTCATGAAAGGATTATACGGACATGCGCATCAGCTCCTGGTAGGAGTCCACGAGCTTGTTGCGAACCTGGACCATCAGGGAAAGCGCGACCGAAGCCTCCTGCATGGCGATCACGCTCTGATGCAACTGGCTCGAATTGCCCAGCATGACGGAATTGGTGAGCGCATTGGCCTTCGCGTCGGATTCGCCGACCATCGAGACCAGGCCTTCGAGCATGGAGCCGAAGCCGCTGCCCGACGGCGCCGTCGTCGCCTGGGCCCCGTCGGTGATCGGCAGTTTGGGAAGGGCGACCGCCGTCGCTTGGTCGAGCGAAAGCGCCGGAAACGCACTGGAAATGGAGCCGATGGTCGACATGGGGTAGCGCGGGAGCGGTCAGCTTACTTGCCGATGTCCAGGGTCTTCTGCGCGAGGTTGCGCGCATCCTTGGCAAAGGCCAGGTTGGCCTCATAGGCCCGGGAGGCGGTGATGAGGTCGACCATTTCAAACGAGAGATTCACGTTCGGCATGGTGACCATGCCCTTGGCGTCGGCATCCGGATGCTGCGGATTGTAAACCTGCTGGCCGGGCGAGGTGTCGGAAGAGATGCCGGCCACCCGCACGCTGCTCGCGGTCGTGCCGTCGAGCCGCTTGAGCAATTCGGTTTCAAAACTGACCTGCTGGCGCTGGTAGGGTCCGCCCTGGGCCGTGCGGGTCGTTTGCGAATTGGCGATATTCTGGGCGACGATGTCCAGCCGGGTCTTTTGGGCGGATAGCGCGTCGGCCGTGACGTCGATGCCGGAAATGAGGTCCATGGATTAAGGATGGGCTGCTCCCTAGCCTTGGCCGGTGATGGCGAGCTTGAGTTGCTTGATGTTGTGGGTGACCACGTCGGCCAGGTACTCGTAGTTGACCGCGTTTTGATCCATCACCACGAGTTCGTGGTCCATTTCGACGTTGTTGCCGTCGGGCCGAACCGCCCGGGCATTCGGGTCCATGCTGAGGGTGGGTTTGATCCCGGCGCCCGCCGTGTTCAACTGGCCCGCCTCGAGGCTGGCCTTGAGGTGCGTGGCAAAATCGGGAGATAGGTCCACCCGCCGGTACCCGGGAGTCTCAGCGTTGGCCAAATTCGAGGCGATGGCCTGCTGCCGGAGGTTGGCCGCGTCCAACATCCGCTGGGCAAGTGCCACGGTGTCGGATGAGAAGAGGGGATCGATCATGGCGGCGCCGCCTACTAAGGCAGAGCTCGTGCCATCCCGCAGACCGACTATGTATATATCTATAATTCAATAGAATACCAATGTCGTAGCCTTCCAATTCCTCCGTGCGCCAAAACGGCTCATTCGCCCGAGGCAATTTTTGCCGTTCTCCGTCTGTTTTCTTCATTCCCGGGCCTTTGTGCCGATTGCACGAGAGACATGTCACATGAGGGATAGCGACTTCGAATTCATACGCACCCTCGTCTACGAGCGTAGCCGGATCAGCCTTGACTCGAGCAAGCGCGAGCTGGTGAGCGCGCGCGTAGCGAAGCGTTTGCGTGCCAACAAGATGGAGTCCGTATCGGACTACTGTGAGATGCTGCGCGACCCGAACCAGGAGGACGAGCGCGCCCGGTTGATCGACGCGGTGTCGACGAACCACACGTACTTCTTCCGGGAACCCGAGCACTTCAATGCGATTTCCAAAATCGTCCTGCCCGACATGCTCGAGCGCACGCGCACCCAGCGATGGCGGCGTTTCCACGCCTGGTCGGCGGCCTGCTCGTCCGGGGAAGAGCCCTATTCGCTCGCGATCACGCTGGCCGAAGGCCTGGCGGCGTCGCGCTGGCCGTGGAAGGTGGAAGCGACGGATATTTCGCACCGGATGCTCGAAGCGGCCCAAGCCGGCATCTATTCGGCGGAGTCGGTCGACAATTCCGTACCCACCTGGGCGCGCGGCCATTTCCGGCGCGGCATCGGCCCCCAGGAAGGCAAATGCCGGGTCGAGCCGTCGATTCGAACGCAAATCGGGTTCGTGCACCTCAATCTGCTGGATCCGGCCCCCCTGCCCTTCGGCGAACCGTTCCACCTCATCCTCTGTCGCAACGTCATGATCTATTTTGACCGGCCCACGCAGGTCGAACTCGTGCGCCGCCTGGCCGAACACCTCGTCCCGGGCGGCTACCTCATGGTGGGGCATTCCGAAAGTCTCGCCGGCGTCGACCACGGTCTCGAAACCGTGGGAGCATCCATCTACCGCCGTCCCATGGCTGCCCAATGATTTCCCCCGCCACCACCCCCGGCCGGCCCCTGGCCAAAATTCGCGTGCTCGTCGTCGACGATTCCGCCCTGGTGCGTCGGATGGCTCGCGAGACCTTGGACGCCGATCCGGAGATCGAGGTGGTGGGCGTGGCGGTCGATCCCTACGAGGCCCGCGACCGCATCGTCCAGCACCGTCCGGACGTCATCACCCTTGATTTGGAAATGCCCCGCATGGATGGGCTGACGTTCCTGCGTCTCTTGATGGAGCGCCGGCCGATTCCAGTCGTGGTGATGAGCTCGCTCACGCCCCGCGGCTCCGATTTCGCCCTGGAGGCGCTGCGCCTCGGCGCGGTCGACGTCATCGGCAAGCCGAGCGGAACCTATTCGTTCGGCCAGATCGGCGCCGAATTGGTCTCCAAGGTGAAGGCCGCCGCCCGGGCCCGACTGCGGCCCGCCCGCCCCGACGCGCCGCCGCCCATCCGTCCTCGGGAAACCAATGCTGTGCCCGGTCGCGGAGCGTTGAATCCGCGCTCGCTCATCGTTCTCGGCGCGTCGACCGGCGGCGTCGAGGCCCTGCGGGATATTTTCAAGGCCCTGCCCGGCGGGCTGCCGCCGATCGCCATCGTCCAACACATACCCGCCATGTTCTCCCGCAAGTTCGCCGAGCGTTTGGGCGAATTGGGTTCGGTGCGGGTGCACGAGGCCGAAGAGGGTGCCCGGCTCGAACCCGGAACGGCGCTGGTCGCCCCGGGCGACTTCCACCTGGTCGTCCATTGGAACGGCAGCTTTCACACCGTCCGCGTGGTCACCGGACCGCCGGTCTGGCACCAACGGCCGGCTGTCGATGTCCTGTTTAAATCGGTCGTCGACACCGGATCGGCGCCCTATTGCGTCGCCGGCCTGCTCACCGGCATGGGCCGGGACGGCGCCGAGAGTCTCCTGCGCCTGCGCGAGCACGGCGCCGTCACCTTTGCCCAGGACGAGAGCACCTGCGTCGTCTACGGCATGCCGCGTGTGGCCATCGAGGTCGGCGCCGCCCAATCCGTGGTCCCCCTGGGGCAGGTCGCGCCGTTCGTGACCCGCGCCGTGGTGGCCGCCCATCCGTCAAACTCGATTCCCGTCGCCGCCCCATGAGCCCGCCCCCGCCCCAAGATCCGCCGCCCGAGGTCGCCTCCATCCTGATCGTCGAGGACGAGCCGGTCGTCCTCGCCACGCTCAAGAGCACGCTGGAGCGCGAAGCCTTCCACGTCGTCGGCTGCACGAGCCCGATCAAGGCGCTCGCGGTGCTGGCCGAGCGCGATTTTGCAGTGATCATTTCCGACCAACGGATGCCGGAGATGCTCGGCCTGGACTTCCTGGTGGAGAGCCGCCGGCTGCGGCCCCACACCTCGCGGATTCTGCTCACGGCCGTCCTGAATCTGCCGACGGTGGTCGACGCCATCAACCGGGGGGAGATTTACCGTTTTGTGGCGAAACCCTGGCTGCGCGAGGAGTTGATCGCCACGGTCCGCAACGCGATCCAGCGCCACCTGCTGACCACGCACAATCTCGAGCTCCAGGCCGAGACCACCCGGCTGAACGACCAGCTCACCGGCGCCAACCGGGCGCTCGAGGCCAAGGTCAAGGACCTCGAGCAGCAGCGCCAGCAGCTCGACGCCGCCAATCAGGAGCTGACCTCCCAGTACGAGCATTCCCTCGAACTGTGCCGGCGCATCCTCACGGCCTTCGATCCGATCCTCGGCAGCCAGGCCAAGACCCTGGTCGAGTTCGCCGCCAAGATGGCGGAAACCGAGCACTTCAACGCCGCCGAGCGGCACGCCCTGCGGTCCGCCGCCTGGCTGTGCGACCTGGGCCTGATCGGCGTGCCGCGCGAGCTCTTGCGTTCGTTCCGGTCCCGCAATCTCGACCACCTGACCGACCGGGAACGGGCGATGCTTCGCCACCATCCGATCTACAGCCAGACGCTCGCCACCTTGGTCGACGCCCGCACGGACGTCGGGGAGACGATCCGGGCCCACCACGAATGTTTCGACGGCTCGGGCTTTCCCGACGGACTCAGCGGCGCCGCCATCCCGTGGACCGCCCGCTGCCTGGCCGTGGCCGTGGGTTTCGTGGAAGCCGGCCTGCCCAAACCGGCCGCCACCGAGCACGTCCTGGCCCAATCCGGTTCGAGCTTCGATCCCGAGGCCGTTCGGCTGTTTCTCAAGGTGACCCACCTCGTGAACCTGCCCCGGCAGGTGACCGAGATTCTGCTCGAAGAGCTCGAACCGGGCATGATGCTGGCGACCGGCATCTACAGCCCGCATGGCCTGCTCTTGGTCGGCGAGGGCCAGACCCTCGGACCGGGGATCATCGCCAAAATCCGCTCGCACAACGACGTCACGCCGATCAGCCAACGCCTGCTGGTCTACTCGTAAGCCCACGCCGCCCCGCCCATGGCCGGATCCGCCACAGTTGCCTCCCTTTTCGCCCAACGGGTGACCGTCGGCGTCGGAGACATGGCCGTGTCCAACAACGCGCAGATCGTCGTCAGCACCTACGCTCTGGGATCGTGCGTCGGGATCGTGGCCTACGCCCCGGCCATCAAGACGGGCGGCATCCTCCACATCATGCTGCCGGAAGCGAAGATTTCGCCGGGCAAGGCCTCGGGTCAGCCCGCCATGTTCGCCGACACCGGGCTGCCCTATTTCTTCAGCGAACTGGCGGGATTCGGCGCGCAGGCGGGCAGTCTCAACATCTTCGTGGCGGGCGGGGCCAGTGTGATGGGCGGCACCGACATGTTCAAAATCGGCGAGCGCAATCAGGTCGCCACGCTCGCCTACCTGAGCAGCCACGGGCTGCGCGTCAAGGCCCAGGACTTCGGCGGGACGATCAACCGCACGGTGCACCTCGAACTGCGCACCGGCACCGTGAGCATGAAGACGCCGCTCGGCCAGAGCCAATACAGCTTGTTATGAACACCCTAAAGTTCGGCGCAATCCCGCCGATATAAAGCGACGTGAGCGCCCCCACTAGTTCCGCTCCGCAGGCCGCATTGGCCGGCAAGTATCTCACCATCGGACTCGGCGCCGAGGCCTACGGAATCGCGATTCTGCGCGTGCGGGAGATCATCCGCATGCAGAAGATCACGTCCGTGCCCCAGATGCCTGACTTTGTCAAAGGCGTCATCAATCTGCGCGGCCGGGTCATCCCGGTCGTCGACCTGCGGGTGAAGTTCGGTTTCCCCGCGGATTTCGCCGAGCGGACCTGCATCGTGGTCGTCCAGGTGCGGCTCGCCAATGCCCAGACCGTTCCGATGGGACTCATCGTCGATCGCGTGGAGGAAGTGGCCAACTTGGGGCTCGACGAGATCGAGCCCACGCCGGAATTCGGCACCAAAGTCAACACGGCCTACATCCTTGGCCTGGCGAAGGTGCGCGATCAGGTGAAGACTCTGCTCGATATCGATCGGGTTGTGGCGGCGGAGACGGTCGAGGCGATGGCTGCGACTGCGGCCGAGACCAAACCGGAATAACCGGCGGTCGTTCGGCTTACCGGCTTTCCGGAAACGGGCCGATTTACACGAAGCGGAACCCTCCGGGGCAACGCTACGCCAAGACCCGGAAAGCCGACAAACCGCGCCTCATCAAGTGAGGCGCCAGAGTCGGCTTAGGAGGCTCCGCTAGGCCCCTTCCGGGTCCCGCTTCGTGTAAATCGGCCCGTTTCCGGAAAGCCTCTGCACTGGGGTCGGACTAACCGACGGCAGATCGGAACTGACCGGCCTGCGCTGAGCCGAGTTACTTGGTCTTCACCAAACCCCAGGCTAAGCGGTCGCCCAGGCGCTTGATGGCGCGGTCGCGGACGTCCACCATCACTTTTTCGAGCAGTTCGGACGTGTAACCGAACTCGGAAAGCAGGGAGCCGCGGAGATTGAAGAGGAAGCCGCCCTCGGTCACGCCGGGCCCGAGGCACACGGCGACGTAGCGGGCGGCGTGCAGTTGGGCGACGAGCGGAACGACTTCGGGCGGCGCCGCTTCGGGCTTCAGCTGGAATTCGACCGCCTGCGCAAAGTGTTCGGGGAAGCGCCAGGAGCGCAGGAGCCGCGCGCCGACCTCCGCATGGTCGTAGCCAAATACCGAACGCTCGGCCTCCTCCCAAGTGACCGTGTCGCCGGACAGACACGCGGTGACGCGGGGATAAAACGCCGCGCCGACATAGGCCATGACCAGCTTGCCCACGTCGCAGACCAGGCCGACCGTGTAGGACATCGGCGGATCGAACTGATCCCCGCCTTCGGCGATCACTTCCGCCGCGAGCGCGGTACACAGCGAATGCCGGGTGTAGTCGCCCGGTTCCCAGGGCAGCGCCTTGTGGTGATGTTCCTCCCAGCGGCTCACCAGGCTGAGCGAGGCGATGCGATAAAGCTCGCGATGGCCCAGCATGACGATCGCCTGCTCCACGGAGCCGATCGGCTCGGCCGAAGCGACCGATGCCGAATTGGCCAGGCGCAGGGTGGCCGCCGCGAGCGCGCTATCCAAAAGGATGATCCGCTCGATTTCCCCCGCCGTGCTCTCCTCGCGCTGCAAGGCGGTCATCAGCTGGGGCAGGACGGCCGGCGAGCACGGCAATTCCCGTGAACGCTCGCAGACCTGTTCGATGGTAGGCGGTCGGTCCGATTCCATGGATCACTCAGGCGGCACGCAGCAGGGTAGTCGGATCGAGGATCAGCGCAATATTGCCGTCGCCGAGGATCGCGCCACCGACGATGCCGGCGTCGTGGGACAGGTTCTGCATGAACGTGCCCAAGTTCTTGATGACGACTTCCTGCTTGCTGACCATTTCGTCGACCAAGAGCGCACAGAGCCGGCCGGAGTTTTCCACGACGACCAAGATGCCCTCCCAGGGGTTTTCCGTGCGGCAGGCGATGCCGAAATGGCGGTGCAGCCGGCGCAGGGGGATCA